>JAAXUF010000003.1 GCA_013336165.1 Coriobacteriia bacterium | reverse complement strand
ACGACGTCAACAGCAAAGAGCTCTACGTCGACGTGACCGATACCGATCCGACTCACCCGCTCGTGGCGCTGGGCATCACGAGATACGGCGACCTCACGGTGGACACCACCTCGAGCAGCACAGCCACAGCCCTGGGACAGCTCTACCTCACCGACAACGGACGCAAGCAGGTGAAGGGAACCGTCACCACGAGGTACGTGCGCACCAACACCGGTGCCGATGTCTACCTTCCCAACATCCGCCCAGGCAAGATGGTGCGACTCCTCGGCCTACCGGATGGATACGTGGACTGCATCGTCAAGAAGACCACGTGCACCGGAGACAAGATCGTTGCGCTCGAGCTCGACAACGCGCCGTATAGCCTCGACATCGCCCTGGCGCAACTCGCGAAGCGCGAAGGGTAGGGGCTGACACCTCCTACACGATGGGGTGACACATCTCGCACGCTGATCTTGTCCGTGAGAGATGATCGGAGGAGGAAGTCGTGGCAGTACCGATCGCAGTCAGGATCCTTCCGCTCGGCCGCGCTTATGGCCGCCCCGGTTACAAGCTGGTTGGTGAACGCACCATCACGATTCACAACACCGAGAATCCGGACGCCACAGCCGAGAACCACGCGGACTACCTCGAGAGCGGACGGGCGATCTCGTGGCACTTCACCGTCGACGCAGACTCGGCGGTCCAGCATCTTCCTCTCGATGAGCAGGGCTGGCACGCAGGAACCACTCCGGGCAACACCACCTCAATCGGCATCGAGATCTGCGAGTACACGGATCCGGCGCTCACGGCGCTGGCAATCCAGAACGGCGCGTGGCTTGCGGCGAAGCTCTGCCACGATCTCGGACTCTTCCCCGGCCGGGCAGTCGTCACGCACCAGAGCTGGATGCAGTACGGCACGAGTGGCAAGTACTGTCCGCACCTCATCATCCCGCAGTGGGGATTCTTTCTCGCGGAAGTCACAGCAGAGTATTACGGAATGGAGGCACCGATGGACTTTCCAGAGGCACCGACCGGATGGCTACGCTTCTATAGGCTGCGAGGCGGCAACGGCAACTTCTTCTATACCTCCTCGCAGGACGAGGCGCGCAAGAGCGGTCACGAGTATGAGGGTGTCGGCTTCGACGTTTCGCTCACCGATCCGACCAACACGCTTCCCCTGCATCGGCTGTGGCTGCCCGAAGGCTTCCACTTCTACACGGCATCAGCTGAGGAGTACGCGATCGTGAAGGCGCGTGAAGGAGTCAGAGACGAGGGTATCGTCGCCTATGTCGGGACGCGTGGGGCGAGCGTCAAGCGTCTCGCTCAAGGAGACGCTCACCTCTACACGGTGTCGAACATCGAGGCGCAGAACGCCGCAGCTGACCACTGGCTGCCGGAAGGCGTGGCGTTCTCATGCGGCATCGAGGTCGCGCCGCCCGTGGTGGTTCCCGACACGTGGAAGATCGTCGAGCAGTCCTTCTCGAGGATTGTGCTCGAGGTGGCGAAGTGAGCCCTGAACTCGTTGGCGCCCTCATTGCGATAGGCACCTTCAGCCTCAGTGCACTGACCGGGTTTGGTGCCTATAAGCTCGGCAAGCAGAAGGATCGCCGAGAGCAGGTGTCTACGCAGATCGATCTCACGAAGGCGGACGACGTTGTACGCGATCGAATCGTGGAACTTGTCGAAAAGGAATCCGAGAAGCGGGTCGCCGTCGTCAAGACCGAAATGGAGTTGACGCTCAAGACGATGCAACTCAAGCACCTCGAAGAGGTTGGTGACCTACGCAGGAGCTTCGAGAGGCAGATCAGCGAGGTGCGTGACGAGCTCGACGAGTATCGCTGCTACAACGCCCCCAAATGCCTGACCCGCCGCAAGAAGGCCAGCGATCCCATCAAGCCTGAGACCACCGACTGATACCAGTTTGCGTGGCAGGACGGCCACCTGCTACGCGATAACCCTGCGGCATGCTGACGCGGGGAAGGCCGACCGGCGTCAAAGCTCGCGCAGGTGATCTCCCACCAGAGCGCGGCGAAGGCGGGCATTATGCTGACTCCAACAGCGTCCCGCCTGCGCCGGCCGCCGCTATCCGGGGCTGCGAAGCGGCTCCGGAAAGACAAAGAACGTGCCCTAGTGAACCCGGGGCGCGTTCTTTGCACTTGCAGTTGACTTTTCGAGCCAAGACCTACCGCATATTCACATCGCTTGACCCTCTCATGTTCGTCAAGCATTAAGAGTCAGTCTGAGACTGCCTCTTTTTCCTCCTCAAGTGAGGGGGCAAAACAGGCAGTGTGGCTTTCCAGACATTAATAATGCAGCAAAATACACATCGGGCTTCTGACCTGCGGGAACACAGCGCAGGAATCAAATCGGAATAATTTGATTCCAAGGTGACAAGCCCATGTGTACGTTTTGCGCCCTCAATTGGGTGCTGGGTGAAGCGGGATGCTACGTAAGCAACTCCATGAACGCGATAAGGCCGCCGATTACCATAATCGCCGTGATCCACTTGAGGCTTCGCGTGATGGTCCCCATCTGCCGCTCACGTGTCGCGGCGCACTTGGGGCAGCCATCAAACGCTTCGTCGTAGGACTCCTTGCAGGTGGCACACTTCATGATTCCCCCATTTCTTGGGTGGCTAGAGGACGCGTTGCCGCGTTGCGTTTTCTCGGCTCGCATAGCCAAATCTTCACAGCGTATTGGTACCGATCATGTGGAGGATGCACTTCCGCCACAAACGCGGTCCAGCCGGATTCGCAAGCGTCGATCTTCGGGGCGAACTCGGCCGCCTGCTCTCGAGGTAGATGTCCGATCTCATCCCCGTCAGCTGTCAGAATGAGAACCGCGTTCTTGTCATGAGGATTATGCTGCTCATGAAAGACCCATAGCCGCTCTCCGAGTGCAAGACTGGCGATTGTTTCCTGACGATCACTGAAGGTTGAGCCAACGAGCATTACGAAGGAAGCGACCATCCAACCCTTGTTGATCTCGTCCGGCGGATTCCATCTGTTACAGTTCCCGCTCGGATCGATGATAGGTAGATCCGCGCAGTATTTCTTCGCCTCGGGTGCCCAGTCCGGCGAGGCATAGCGGATTAGGACCGCGCTGCTTTCGTCATGCTCTTCCGGTCGACCTAAAGCGCCCTTGAGCGCGCTGAAAAGTCCCATTACTATCGAGCCCCCCGTTATTCGCCGATCTGGTGAAAATACCACTACGAGTGTTGGAAGACAAAATAGTGCAGTTTCAGTGCGGCGCAGCCTGTCTGTAGGTTGAAACGCTATGACAGCGTATGTATACCTATGGGAACATAAAGAGCTTTTGACCTGCAAGAACGGGGCAACGGTGGAAAGCTATGACAACCTACACAAGCGTCTGATGATGCTCCCAAGGGACTGAAAATCCCCGTGTCGGCGGTTCAAGTCCGTCTCTGGCCACCATCGTTTACCTGCGGAAACGCCCCCGGAAGGGGGCGTTTCTTGTTGTCTGTGATACTTGAAATATCCTATTTCATCCTATGACGCCGCGAAACTATGTGGCAGCACGCGGCAATTCACTGTCCTGCCCTTCTCGCAGGTCAGTCCGAAGTGGTACTTTCAACCAAGGGCGGCACCATAGCTGCCATGAGATCGGGGGGATCTGATGGGGTTTCTGGACAAAGCAAGATCAAGTCTGAAGGAAGCTCAGGAGAGGGCCGCCGAGCAGCGGAGTATCCGAGGCGCCCACCTATGCGCTCCTCCATCTGCGGGAGATGCGATGCACTTCCACGCCTACGGACTCGAGGACCGCGGTGATTCCCTAGAATTGGTACTCAAGGAACGTGTGAGTACTGACGCCGATGGGATCGCGCACGCATTGGGCCTGCAAGCGGAGTCGAACGTCGATCTAGTCGAGATCTTGGATGGTCTGGAGCGGAAGTTGTCCGAGTCCACCAGATTCGCTCCTATATAGGCCGATGCTGGTGGTCGGCGCCAGACTGCCAATGGAGATGGTCCAACCTGAGGCGCTTCGCTCGCAGGTCATCGTTCGGGCGCTAGACGCTTGTTCACGGTTACAAGACCGTTCAGATGGTCCCTTGGAGGTTCCTTGTACCTTAAGTCACTGTGTGGGGGTTATGTCGGATCCTGCCGCCAAGAGTTCGTCTAACCAGCAGCTTGTGATCCCGGAACTTCGGAAGATATCGTAGGCGATCTTCGTGCCGCCGGTGGCGATCGTGATCAGCACGGTGATGTTCTGCACGTCGAGCGTAACGCCGGCATTTACGATTGCCAGAATGCCGACGAGCGCCGAGAGCCCCGTTGCCGTCCAGGACTTCGCGGCAGCCGACCAATGGCATCGAGCGACGTAGGCGACGCAGAATGGCAGGAGCGCAGTGATGAATAGCGGCCATCATCTACAGGTTATCCGGACATCATGAAGCCCTTTACATATATGTGATATGCATATATGCTAAATGAAGATAAGTTGACCAGGAGGCAGAAATGGATGACCGAGAGTTCCTCGCCACATACGACAGCACCCAGTTCGAGCGCCTATCAGTTGCGGTAGATGTCGTCCTGCTGTCTGTGTTTGACGGGGTGCTTCGCGTGCTGGTTGTGGAGCGCGACGAACCTCCTCAGCAGGGCAAGTGGGCGCTGCCAGGAACGTTCGTTCGGACCGATGAATCGCTCGATGAGGCCGCACGTCGTGCGCTCGCCACAAAGGCGCAGATCTCGAACGTCTTCGTTGAGCAGCTCTATACGTTTGGAGCGCCGGAACGCGATCCGCGAACGCGCGTCATCAGTGTCACCCACTACGCGCTTGTCGCTCCGGAGCGCCTTGGTGACGCGGACTTGCGCCGTGTTCGAGTTCCGTGGGAGGGCGAAGCTGGTGGGCCGGTCGAAGTTGTTGACAGCCAAGGCAGCCGGCTTCCGCTTGCGTTCGACCACGCCGAGATTCTCGGCATGGCGGTCAAACGCCTCCGCGGCAAGCTCGACTACTCGCCGATCGGATTCCAGCTGCTGCCTGAACGCTTCACTCTGCGTCGGCTGCAGGATGTTCACGAGACTATCCTCGGGCGGCCACTCAACAAGGATTCGTTCCGTCGTCGGATGCTTGCATCCGACCAGCTCGAAGCGACTGGCGAGCGCGAGGACGACGTTGAGCATCGGCCCGCCGAACTCTACCGGTTCATCCACCTTTCGGCGGTGTGAGGCCGCCGAGGCTGAAAGGAGATAGTCATGGCCGAGATACGCAACTACCCGGTTCTTCGCCACCTGAGGTCTGAGCCGTCGATGCAAGTCGTACGCTACCGCAAGGGTGCGGCGGTTCAGAGAGGCAGGGGACTCGCGTTCTGGTTTCATCCACTCTCGACCGCCGTTGCCGAGGTACCGATGGATGACAGACAGCTCACTCTGACATTCCAGGGAGTCAGCCTCGATTTCCAGGAGGTCTACGTCCAGGGTGTTGTCACTTGGCGCGTGATCGATCCCAATGTGCTTGTGAATCGACTCGACTTCCACATAGCACTCGACAGCGGGCGGTGGGCAAGCGAGCCCCTGCAACAGGTTGCCGGACTCCTCACACGAGTGAGCCAGGAAATCGCGCTCGATTGGATTGCCGAAAGGAGACTCGCGGACGTGCTGGCCGAAGGCGTCAGTGCTCTTCGCGAGAAGATTGCGGAGGGTCTCGTTGGAGAACCGGGCCTCGCCGAAATGGGTCTTGAGGTCGCAACCGTGCGGATCTCTTCGGTAAGGCCTTCCTCGGAGATGGAGAAGGCGCTGCAGACTCCGGTGCGTGAAGCGATTCAGCAGAGTGCTGATGAGGCGCTCTTCCATCGGCGGGCGTCGGCGGTAGAGAAGGAACGGGCGATTGCGGAGAATGAGCTGCAAAACCAGATCGAACTCGCCAAGCGCGAGGAGCAGTTGATTGACCAACAGGGCGCCAACGACCGAAGCAAGGCGCGTGACGAGACAGAAGCCGAGCGTATTCGTGTCGAGGCCGGCGCTGAGCACAAGCGCATCAGCTCGCAGGCCGAGGCGGAGAGTCTTCGGCTGATTGAGGGAGTCCGTGTCGAGGTCGAGCAGCAGATGATGGGCATCTATCGGAATCTGCCCCGCGAAGTGATGGTTGGGCTCGCATTGCGGGAGTTCGCTTCCAAACTGGATCGGATCGACCATCTCAATATCACGCCAGATCTACTCTCGCCACTGCTGGGTGATCTCTTGGGCGCGGCGACGAGGCGGCTGGAGGCGTGAGCGATGGCCACTCTTGCCCCGCGCGTCGTCCTTGTGACGAGAGCGACGCAATACGAAATGCTGATAGGGCGTCACGCAACGCGCGAGCAGGTGCGCTTCTTCCTTGAGGCGCGTGGCCAAGCGATAGAGGTGTTGGAGCAGCAGCATGAACGATTCGAGATGGCCCGGCGTTACGTTATCGGCGCCGTGCCATCTGCCTGGCGCGTTGCGCGAGTCCGCCGAGAAGAACTCGATCGGTTCCTTTTTGAACCATCCGATATCGTCGTGGCTCTTGGGCAGGATGGGCTGGTTGCCAACGTGGCGAAGTACTTGTCAGGTCAAGTAGTAGTCGGACTCAACCCTGATCCGAAAGCATACGATGGCATTCTCGTCAGGCACGATCCGGCGCAGGCCGAGAGGTTGTTGACGGTCGCTGCCACCGGATCTGCGCCCGTAGACGAGCTCACTCTCGTGGAGTGTTGCCTCGACGACGGGCAGCGGCTGCTCGCGCTCAACGAGGTCTTTCTCGGCCATGTTTCGCATCAGACTGCGCGCTACCGTCTGGAAGTTGGGGGAAGGGCAGAGAGGCACATGTCCAGCGGCATGATCGTGGCTACCGGAACCGGTGCCACGGGATGGGCATCCTCGATCTATCGTGGACTTGTGTGTCCACCGACCCTACCCAACCCGTCCGAGCCAGCGGCAGCCTTCCTAGTCCGCGAAGCATTCGCGAGCGGCGTCAGTGGTGTGGAGCTGACGTCCGGGTTACTTGGCGCTAGGGCAGTTCTTCGGGTAACTTCGGAGATGGACTCGGGTGGAGTCATATTCGGTGACGGGATCGAGGCGGATCGAGTTGAGTTCGGCTATGGGATGCAGGCCGAGGTTCGCGTTGCCAAGGAGCGATTACGGCTGTTGACGTGAGGAGATCAATTGGGCAGGAGCCGGACTGCGCTTGCCGCACTCCTCCCCGCAAACCTGTCATATTCGCTCAAGGCTTCGTTGAGCCTTCTTGCATCGGCGGGGTCCATGGGCGAGAAGATCTCTACGGACGAGGCGGTCTTCCGGTTCCCGGGCTTCCATGTGCCGACAACACGCCCATCGACTACGACGGCGGGGCGAAAGACCCCATTGCTGCTGGGAACAATCTTCTGAGCTGCGATGACGTCGAGCGCGATCTCACGATCGGCATAGCCCAAGATGTATTCGTCAAATCCCGGAAGGATATGCACCCTTCGCTCGGTCACCTGCGCCGAGAATGACTTGGCGGGCATCCAGTACGTCGTATCGCCGATCCTCTCGTTTGCCAGTCGAGCTGCCGCCAACCCGATCCCAACCTTGGCGTCGGCAACCATCAGACCCGACCACCAGGCGAAGTCCCTAAGCGTCGCCGGTCCGTGACTGCTGAAGTAGCGATAGGCCAACTGTGCCAAGGAATCCTCACGATCCATGGTCCTTGATTGGGGCACCCACACATCGAGCAGGCCAAACGTTGACTGCCGTCCTTCAGACGCCATCTGGCAGAGAAGACCTTCAAGCGATAGATGCCGCAAGATATGGATCCCTCGCTGTCCGCTTGTGTTGATGCCGGCATGCTCAAGGAGACTCATCGCTTCATAACGCGCAAGCACTCCGCCATCAGCGAGTGCCGCCTCGAACAAATTGCGGCTTTGGGCAAGGATGAGATCGTCAATCTCCAGCTGCTTGCGCCGGTAGGTACTACCGGCAATCACTCGAGGCCCAAGTAAATCAAGAATCCACCGGACGTCTTGACCGGCCACGAAATGCAGAGTGCCTCGCATCGCCCATGTGCGCACTATCGCGGCGCTGGTCAGCGCCTGTTCGATATCGGGTTTGGTTGTCTTGTCCAAACGCAGGCCAACCGCCCAAAGCGCGCTCCAGTACTCCTGAGCCTGAATTCCACCGAGTGTGGCCACAACATCCTGCGGAGTTTCACCGGCGTGCGTGGTGATCTGTTGGTTTGCCAGCCTGAGTCGAGCCACCTCAAGAGGAGTCATCACGCACATCTCCTTGCCGGAGTTACCAGCCATCAAACGGCATCGTTGCTTCCAAGAATGATCATGCAGTCTGCAAGTGTCTGCGGCGATCAAGCGATCTCAGGGGCGAGCACTTTGACCAGAAATCCATGCTGCTGACTCACAGGTCGCAGTTCTCAGGATCATCCGCCCCAAGAATCTCATTCAGGAGCTGTTCGCGAGTGTGAATCTTCAGTTTTTGATATATGTGAAGTTGATGACTCTTGACAGTGTTAACGCTCAAATGCAATTCCTCAGAGATTGTGTGCAGTGTCTTACCAAGCGAGAGGCGATACATGACTTCCCGCTCCCTCTTGGTGAGTCCGTACGTATTTGTGAATTCCTCACATCGGCTGCGAATGATGTCAAGAATATGAGTATCGTCGCCAGCAATATGAGTGGAAACAGCGGCATTGACAATCGCATGCTCATCAAGAGCAGTGTGCCGGCGCGAGCCGGCGATTCTCGAAAAATATGCTGTTCCAGCAACGACAATACCGTACGATATCAAGATCGAAACTACAGCGATAACTCTTTGCTGCCCAGCGAAGTAGATTGCGATCTGCCCCCCCAACACCAGACCTATGCAATTTGCGGTTAAACAAGCAGATATTACTCTGACACCATTGTATAGATTATGAGCAACATAGTCAGATATTGTATTGTAAAGTAGTGCAACATATATAAAGAAAGCTGAAATAGATAGTATAGATATAACATTCGTAGTAATAAGATGAAATACATTTAGGAATACGACAGCAGTCACTAATACCATGACGCTGTAGTGTATTATTGATGATTTCGATAGTCTTTCCAAGATAGTATTTAATACAAATACTATCATTACCAATAATGTAACAACTGAGAATACGCCAGTATCGCTCACGGACATTGGCAAACTACTTCTAATGAAGTTTATGGCAAAGGCGAATATAAACAAGACACACAATAGCCAATACGGTAGGACGCGTGCTTGCTTGGCTTCTGGCAATCTCACGTTCAGAGTGTCTGATGTATTGATGACGAACAGGCATATCACGGCTGCAATAGGTAGCAGTAGCGCGGAAATAGATAGCAGAGCGATTGGGAGTCCGCTGATCACGACGTACAAGGCGAGACCGAACGCACCTCCACCGAGAACTACGAAACTTCGGCGAGCAGCGTCCCTATGCCGAGACAAGACGGACATCAACAGTATCGCCAGCAACACCGTAGCAAGTGCGACAAAACTGTTTGCAGTCAAGCGAATAGCAGCTCTGTCTAGTGGGACCGAAGGCGTTAGGCTGATTGCTATGAGCAGAAGGCTGCCGAAGAGTGCACAGCCGAGCGCAGTAAGTGCCACCCATCGCGCGTTGATTCGAGGGTGTAGAATGCCCGATGCAAGGAATATGGTCAGGTAGATCACGCTTACGAATATGCTGTTTATGTACCAGTTGGTCGAACCGATGCTTTCTGTACTGTCAAGAAGGCCGGGGGCATAGATCACCGTCGTCTCCCAAGCCCAGAAGCACGAGAATCCAAGGGTCAACACTGCTGTCGACCAAGGAGAGGTGCCGACTCCATGCGGGACTCGTTCGCTTCTGTCAATGGGAATCATCGAAGAAGGCCTCTTCCCCTCACCCACTGTTGGTGAGATGCGCCGTTGCAGGCGGAATTCACCTGTGTTGGCGGACGACACCGCGTCCGCGAGCATTCATGATCGCATGGGCGATATCGTCTATCAAGCGACCGATCCGGCTGCAGACGATTCCCCTTGAAGGAATGGGCACTGACGAGTGGAGAAGAGGATGGACATGAAGCAAGGTATCAGCCGTCGTTCGTTTGTCGTGGGGACAGTGGGAGCGGGTATTGCCTCGGCAGGATTGCTGGCCGGGTGTGGAAGCGCCTCTCCGACGAACTCCACAACCTCCATCAAGTGGGATATGGAGACAGAGGTCCTTGTTGTTGGGGCTGGAGGAGCAGGAATAACAGCTGCCACCGCTGCTCTTGATGCGGGTTCTCAAGTGCTTGTCATCGAGAAAGCCAGCGTGGAGAGCAAGACCGGCTACGGGTGCACACGTTCTTCTGGTGGGAATGGCTGCATGATTTCTGATGTCGATGCTGCGGTTAAGTACCTCAATGCACAGAACTTGGGCTTCATCGATGAGGCGATTGAGCGTGCGTGGGCCACTGCCGGCACCACCATGACGAAGTGGCTCACCGACCACAAGATCAACTTCACCCTCCAAAAGGGCTATGGCCCTGACTTTCCCAACTTCCCTGGCGCCTCAGGGTTGCAGGCTATCCAGATTGCCGATCCTGTCAATCCAACTACCGTGCGCGGGGGAGCCTACTACCTGAGTACCATGATTCCCTATGTCACGGGCAAGGGCGGTAAACTGGTCACCAACACGCGAGCTACCGACATTGTTCGAGACGCCAGCGGTGCGGTCATTGGCATAAATGCTCTTCAGGGCGACAAGAAAGTCGCTATCCACGCCAAGAAAGCGGTGATTCTCGCCTGCGGCGGATTTGAGGGCAACGCGCAGATGCTGTTCGAATACGGCCGGATCTACCCCATGGCTGGTCTCGCATGGCCGCTCAACACCGGAGACGGCATCAAGATGTGTCAGGCGATCGGAGCAGATCTTTGGCACATGAACAACGTCTGCTCTCAGGGCTACGGTTTCCAGTATCCCAAGATTTTTGAACTGCGAACTGGTATCAACGGCGCCGGTTGGCCTGCCATGAGCTATGTCTTCATCAACAAGCTGGGTAACCGTTTTCTTTGTGAGAATCCGAACAAAGCGGGCGGCCCTCTTGGCCACCGCAGCTACTTGGACTACGACGCTTGGGATACGAGTAACCAGCAGGTAAATGGCGCTTTCCGAGATACTCCGTTCTATTCTGTTTTTGACAGCAAGGTCATAGCCGCCGGCCCCATCTTCAAGCCCTCTGCCAACTCCGGGATTCGAGCTGTTGATCCAGCAGACGGCGGTCTCTCGCAGGAGTGGAGCACTGATAATGCGGCAGAGATAACGGCTGGCTACATACTCAAAGCCGACACGCTTGAGGATCTTGCAAAGAAGATCAATGCGAACAGCGCAAATGAGGGCTTCGTTATGACTGGAGCTGCCTTGGCAAATACTATTGCGACGTATAATCGCAATTGCGCGGCTGGCAACGATCCGCAGTTCGGACGTCCCGCAGTGGACGCCGGCAAACCGAATCTTGTTCCGCTGGACAAGCCTCCCTATTACGCGCTCCGTCTCATGCCATCTCTTTACAACACACTTGGAGGTCCGCGGAAGAACGCGAAGAGCCAGATCCTCGACACCAAAGGCACTGTGATTCCCCGTTTGTATGCAACTGGGGCGTTTGGCGAATCTGCGGGGCAAACGTACACGATCTACGGCCAGAACTGGTCCGAGATTCTGAACTTCGGCCGGATTTCCGGAGAGGCAGCTGCAGCAGAGAAGGCCCTCTAGGCTCCTTCGAGCGCACGAGCACCAAGCGTTACGGGCCCCCAAGGAGAGCTGGTTCTGAAAGACGGAGCCAGATCTCCCTTGGGGGCAGTTCTACGGACCGAGGGCTGCACATCAACCCCTGTTTGCGCGCAGTCAATCATCCTGCTAGGGGACTCCTAGGCCTGCACGGTCGTCGGGGCATGAGCTGAAATCGACAAGCTAGGGAAGGCACATCAATGATGACAAACCAGCGAGCTTGCGTCGTTGCCTTAGTGGGTGCTGTGTGTCTCGCTGTCATGCTGTCCGTGCTTACAGGCTGTGGTGGGACTACCGGAAATCCGTCTGACACCAGCTCCTCCGAAAGCACCACCACCGTAGTCGTGCCTTGGTCCATGAAGTCGAACTGCGCCACCTGTCATAAGACGGAGGGTTCGTCGACTACAGACTTAAGCTGTCTCGTGTCCAAGCACACAGGTGCCACCTGTACCATCTGCCACAGCGACGTGACTACGCTCACAACCGCCCATAGTGGTGCGACCGCCAGCTCGACAATGCCTACCCGGCTGACAAATACATCGGTGGGCTCCAGTGTGTGCTTGGATTGCCACAAGCAGGCTGATCTCGCCGCGAACACAGTAAACAGCAAAGTACTCACTGACGCTAACGGCACGGTGGTCAATCCGCATGCCCTTCCCGCAAAGACTGAACATGTCGCTATCGAATGTACTAACTGCCATCAGATGCATGTATCGAATGCAAACCTTGCCACCAAAGCCATGGCCGTGTGTGGGAGCTGCCACCATGAGAATGTCTTCCAGTGCCACATCTGTCACTCGTAGCCATCCGATGAGGTGAAAGCAGAGTAGGCAGGAGTCGGGCCGCGCTTACCGCGCCCTCACCGGTTCTTTGGAGGGCGAGGCGTGGCAGAGGATCATGCCGGCAGCGCGGCTCATGCAGTCTACCTTCTCTTCGTGGAAAGACCTCGGGGACAACTACATCATTGGCCGCAGTTTCTGGACGATGGATGAGGCGGGCAACAACGCCATGCGCCAAGCGGAGAGAGAACGATGATGATCAAGTAGGGACAGTGCCCGAGTAACCAACCGCAGTTCCAGAGCGCCGAGCACCCATTAGCGTTTTGGGGTACGTACTCTCAACGCACACCTACAAGAGGAGCCGCAATGGCCATCAGCGACAAAGCGAAGAACAAAGTCAACCAAGCGATCGGCAAGGTCAAGGAGACCGTCGGCGAGGTCACCGACAACAGGCAGTTGGAGGTCGAGGGTCGCCTACAGAGTGGCAAAGCAAAAGTAGCAGAGAAGGTTGACGACCTCAAGAAGACGGTCAAAGACGCCGTCGACAACGTAAAGGATGCCTCCAAGCGGTAGCGGGTCGATCTACCGCGGTTGGTGCCGGAGGCTGAGCTGAGGAGATCACTCGGACGCAGTAATGAGACTGCTTGCCTTGCGGTGCTAGGGCGAAATTGTCGTTCACGACGGTCCGCCATCGACTTCCCTGGAAGCGCCTCCTATTGGGGCGTTTCCTGCTGTCTAAGGGCCCGGGCATGGCAGAACCAACTATACGCTGTTGACGATGGCCCATATGCGGCCGTGCAGTGGGAGGCCGCTCTGTGTGAGTTCCCGCAAGGTGCCGCTGTTTGGGCCACCCGCATCCAGGGTAAGCACGATAAGTGAACGCCGAAATGATGACCCTTGATAGTAGTCGACGACAAGATGAAGAACAAGGCCGATCAAGCGAGCGGTAAGGTCAAGGAGACTGTCGGCAAGATCACCGGCAATGAGCAATTGGAAGCCGAGGGTCGCTTGCGGCACAACAGCTGTCGACTTGATGCGTTCGGTAGCTGCTGGACGCGCAGTCAGACAGCAGGACAAAGGGGATGAATAATGAAGCTGCTCAAGAAGATGCAGCGCGGAGGGCTATTGTTGGTAGTTGCGCTGGTGTCCATGATGGCGGTGCCTACAGTGGGCTTAGCCGCTCAGCCGACAGTGAACCTCGGAACGACTTCATCCTTTGCGATATTGGCCGGCGAGACTATCACGAATACGGGATCGACCACGATCAGTGGAAGTGCCGGCGGAGATGTAGGGCTCTTCCCGGGCACTGCGTTTCCCGGACAGGCGGGCGTGACGCTGAGTGGGGCTGTGCACTTGACTGATGCAGTCGCAAGCAAGGCCAAGGACGATTTGGTGACCGCTTACGACGACGCTGCCGGTAGAACGCCGGTCACTCGCATCCCCACTGAGCTCGGTGGGACTACCTTGACTCCCGGGGTCTACGATTCCGAGAGCGGGACGTTCCAGATAACGGGCACTCTCACACTGGACGCCCAAGGAGATCCCGATGGCGTCTTCATATTCAAGACAGCCTCCACACTCATCACAGCATCGGGCAGCAGTGTAAGCATCATTAATGGCGCCCGGTACTGCCGGGTATTCTGGAAGGTCGGAAGCTCGGCGACCTTGGGAACGAACTCCCACTTCGTTGGGCACATCTTCGCATTGACATCCATCGCGGCCCAGACCGGCGCAACGGTGCAAGGACAGTTGCTGGCGCGGAATGGCTCGGTCACGCTGGACACCAATACCATCACGAATGGTTTCTGTGAGGCCGTCACGGGTGGAACGACTCCGGATGGCACGGCTGGAACGACCGTTACAGGTGGGGTGCTTCCGATCACTTCCACACCTTGGTATAGCATGCTCTTCGCAGCGAGCGTCTTGGCGCTCTTTGGTGCTCTTGGCTGGTGGAGAACCTCGCGAAGGCCCGCTGAATAGGGTGGGTTCTTCACGCTCGATGGCGATGCTGTTCAAGGGATTGTTGGTCTTAGGGGTCGCCGGTGCCTGCTGGGCAGGGGCGAATATCTATGAGCAATCCGTGTCATCGTCTGACGTCTCGGCCAGTTTCTTCACTCGCGCAAGCATTGACTCTGTGGACCAATGGTCGCCGGGCTACGGCGTGGCTTCTGCGGCATCGGACGTTGCGTCCGTCGCCGCAACCGCTAGCCCCAAGGCCGTCCTCTACTCGGAGTATCCGTCTGCGGGTGAAATCATAGGCAGTCTCTCGATACCTGCCATGAATCGTATTCTGCCCATCATCGAGGGCACCGATGCGGACGACTTGAAGCGAGGTGTAGGGCACTTCGCACAAACCGCGCTGCCTGGGGAGGAAGACAACTGTGTTCTCTCCGGTCATCGCGATACGGTCTTCGTAGGGCTGGGCTCGCTGCAGATAGGCGATCAGTTCATTGTGAAGACATCGGCAGGCACGTTCACCTACGAGATCAAGCGCATCTGGATCGTCCACCAAGATGACACGACCGTCATTGTGCCTGCGGATCACGCCGTTCTGACCGTGACCACCTGCTATCCATTCGACTTTATCGGCAGTGCGCCGGACCGCTATATCCTCAGCGCGGACTTGACGTCCAGCCAGTAATCCCGTGTTGCGCTCCGAGGTTTGCAGAGCAAGCAGGGTATATACGCTTTGTGACCGGAGCGGGGAGACCAGCTCGTGACCTGCTGAGGAGACCCATGAGAATCGACCAGTTCGTCATGTCGAAAGACATGGTCGAGTGTTTGGTGGACATTCTGTTGTTGGTGGCAGCCGACGGTTCGATTCTTGACGCCAATGACGCGGCCTTGTCGCGCTACGGCTACTCGCACACTCAGATGCTCACGATGAACATCCGCGACGTGCGCGGACCAAACTACGAGATTCACTGCTTCGAGCAAACCGGAGGCGCTGATGTTACCGGCGTCATGTTCGAAACGGACAACATCTGTGCTGATGGTACCGTGTTCCCCGTCGTCGTATGGCGTGCCCCGGTCACAGTCGAGGGTGAATCGGCGACGCTCGAACTCGTACACGACATCACTCTGCGCAAACAGGCCGACGATGAAGTCCGGTTCAGAAACACGATTCTGTCTACGGTGCAGGAATCCTCGCTCGACGGAATCCTTGTGGTGGATAAGAGTGGGTGTATCCTTTCGCATAATCGCCGTTTCGTCGAGATGTGGAACGTTCCTGAAGAGTTGATGACTTCCGGAGATGACGGACCCCTTCTGGCATTCAACGCGAGTCAGCTACGTGACCCCGAGTCGTTCATCGAGCATGTTCGCAATCTGTACGAAAGTTCTGTGGAGAGCAGCCGAGATGAACTGCTCTTGGCAGACGGCCGAGTCTTTGATCGATACTCATCGCCGATGCTCGGTTCCAATGGGGAGCACTACGGTCGCGTCTGGTACTTCCGAGACATAACGGATCGCAGGCGCATGGAACAAACGCTGGTAGACGCGCTCGCGTCAGTGACCGACGTTATCGGCGCCGTGTCTGAGATGAGAGACCCGTACACAGCCGGACATCAGCGGAGAGTCGCGGAACTCTCCGTCGCGATCGCGCGCGATCTGGGGATGGAGGACAAGGACATCTCAGACCTGCGAATCGCAGCACTCCTGCATGACATTGGAAAGATGTCAGTTCCCACCGAGATACTGACGAAGCCGGGCGCTCTTTCCCCTCTGGAATTCATGCTCATCCATGAGCATTCTGAATCGGGATTCAGCATCCTCACGTCTGCTCACGTACCTGAGCCTATCCCGGAGATTGTGCATCAGCATCATGAGCGCAACGACGGTTCGGGGTATCCGCGTGGGTTGATGGGCGAAGACCTGCTCGACGCGAGCAAGATCCTCATGGTTGCAGACGTCGTCGAAGCAATGGCGTCGCACCGGCCGTACCGACCAAAGCTCGGGATCGACGCGGCGATCGCCGAGATCGAAGCAGGTGCGGGAACGCTCTACGACTCTCGTGTCGTTGAGTCGTGTGTGCGGGTCGTCCGGGCTCCGGGATTCTCTTTCTGGGATGCGCCGGCCGGTCAGGCAGTGAACGACTGAGCCACTCGGGTCTGACGGCAACGCAGCCCATGCGGCCGAGTCTCCCCAGACGCAAAACGAGGATCCCTCTCCTCGTGGTGCGGTCAGAGACCGACAACCGACAGCAAAGGGACCCTTGTCTTGTGGCGTGTTGCAGGTTCTAGATCTAGTCCTCTTCGATCTCCACGATCGCGCCCATCGGACATTCCTCCATGCATGTGGCGCAGCCGTCGCAGTCATCCTCGTTGACCGGTTCGGCGGCCTCGCCGATGATCTCAAGGACGCCGTTGGGGCAAGCGTCAACGCAAATGCCGCAGGCCGAGCAGTCGTCTTCGTTGATGATTGGTCGAGGCATCGAAAACTCCTTATGTATATCGGATTCCCTTGCCCTCGGTCTTGCGACCTCGAGTTCGTGCGTACCATACAGAGCTGCCAGAGCCGTGTAAAGAGTGTTTTGTGCTTTCTTTTCGGTTTATTGAGTGAGACACCCGGATTGTTCGCGCGTGCTGGGTTCGATAGCGCCGAATGCGGGTACGAACACAACGCGTCGTTGGCAAGAAACTTGACAATGGCACACTTAGATTTTAGAGTTCGTTCGAGCACGAAATCTGGAGTAGGTGTAGTGTTTTGCGAGTGTCGTTCAACAAGTAGTAGTTGAGGCGCTTTCGACGTATCGCGCCAGCGTAGGAAAGGGGAATCAGACATGGGCAAGATCCTCGGTATCGACCTCGGTACCACCAACTCGGCAATGGCCGTCCTCGAAGGCGGAGAGCCGACCATCATCATCAACGCGGAGGGCGATCGCACCACGCCGTCCGTCGTGGCGTTTCGGAAGGACGGGGAGCGTGTCGTCGGCAAGGCCGCGAAGAACCAGGCCGTCACCAACCCCGAGAACACCGTCAAGTCGATAAAGCGTTTTATCGGCCGCAAGTTTGAGGAGACCGAGTCGGAGCGCAAGACCGTCGCCTACACGGCGGTCAAGGGCAAGGACGGCCGCGTCGAGGTCGACGTTGAGGGTAAGGGTTACACGCCCGAGGAGATCTCGGCGATGATCCTCCAGAAGCTCAAGAGCGATGCCGAGAAGTACCTCGGCGAGACGATTACGCAGGCCGTCATCACGGTTCCGGCTTACTTCAACGACATGCAGCGCCAGGCCACCAAGGACGCCGGCCGCATCGCCGGCCTCGAGGTGCTCCGTATCATCAACGAGCCGACCGCAGCTGCGCTGGCTTACGGCCTCGACAAGGGCGACAAGAGCGAGACGGTTCTCGTGTTCGACTTGGGCGGCGGTACGTTCGACGTCTCGATCTTGGAGCTTGGCGAAGGCGTGTTCGAGGTCAAGTCTACCAACGGTGACAACCACCTCGGTGGCGACGACTGGGACCAGACGGTCATGAACTGGCTTGCCGAGAAGTTCAAGAACGACAGCGGCATCGACCTGCTCAAGGACAAGATGGCCCTGCAGCGCCTCAAAGAAGCAGCCGAGCGCGCGAAGATGGAGCTGTCCACCACGCAGCAGACCCAGATCAACCTGCCGTTCATCACGGCGGACGCTTCAGGCCCCAAGCACCTCGACTACACCCTGACCCGTGCCGAGTTCGAGCGCATCACCAACGATCTGCTCGAGCGTACCCGCAAGCCTGTCGAGGCGGCCATCAAGGACGCCGGCGTGTCCAAGAGCCAGATCGACGAAGTCATCCTCGTCGGCGGATCGACCCGCATGCCCGCCGTGCAGGAGCTCGTCAAGAAGATGACCGGCAAGGACCCGCACATGGGTGTCAACCCGGACGAGGTTGTCGCGGTCGGCGCGGCCATCCAGGCCGGTGTGCTCTCGGGCGACGTAAAGGACATCCTGCTGCTCGACGTGACCCCGCTTTCGCTGGGCGTTGAGACCCTCGGCGGCGTCATGAACAAGATGATCGAGCGCAACACCACCATCCCGACCCGCAAGACCGAGACCTACACCACCGCAGCCGACGGTCAGACGAGCGTCGAGATCCACGTTCTGCAGGGCGAGCGCGAAATGGCCGCGGCGAACAAGACGCTCGGCAAGTTCCACCTGACCAACATTCCGTCGGCGCCGCGCGGTATCCCGCAGATCGAGGTCACCTTCGACATCGACGCCAACGGCATCGTGAACGTCTCGGCGAAGGATCGCGGCACCGGCCAGGAGCAGAAGATCACGATCTCGGGCTCCACAGCGCTGTCCGACGATGAAGTCGACCGCATGGTGAAGGACGCCGATGTTCATGCCGAGGAAGACAAGAAGCGCAAGGAAGAGGTCGAGATCCGCAACACGGCCGACTCGCTCGTCTATGCGACCGAGAAGACCCTGAAGGACCTTGGCGACAAGGTTCCGGCCGACTCGAAGACCCAGAACGAAGAAGCCATTGCGGCCACCAAGAAGGCCCTCGAGGGCAGCGATATCGACGCGATCAAGTCCGCGACCGAGAAGCTGCAAGAGGCGTCGTTCAAGCTTGCCGAGGTCGTCTACCAGCAGGCAGAGGCCGAGAAGGCGGGCGCCGAAGAGGGCGCGAAGCCGGGTGCCGATGACGAGGTCGTCGACGCCGAGTACGAAGTCGTGGACGACGAAAAAGAGGGCAAGTAGTTATGAGTCCGCACCAGAAGAAGGACGGGGCCCCAACAGGCCCCGTCCCCTCAACTGACCCGGAACTGGCTGACGACCTGGGCTCGGAGTTCGAGTTCAGGGGCGACGTCGTTCAGGCCGAGCTTGACGCGGCGCGCGCCGAAGCGGAAGAGCTTCGCGATCGCGTTCTGCGCAGTCAGGCGGAGTTCGAGAACTTCCGGAAGCGCACCGCCCGCGAGCGTGAAGAAGAGCGCAAGCGTGCAGCGCAGCGAGTGATCAGCGAGCTATTTCCGGCTATCGATAACCTTGAGCGCGCGATCGAGCACACAACCGTTGGTGGAGATCTCAAGCATCTGCTCAAGGGTGTGGAGTCGGTGCACTCGCAGATCCTCAGTATTCTCTCCAAGGAGGGCGTGGAGGTCATCGACCCGTTCGCCCAACCGTTCGATCCGATGAAACATCAGGCGATCAGCCAGCACGAAGATCTGGAGGTTCCGGAAGGAACCGTGGTCGAGGTCTTCCAGAAGGGCTACTCGATGGGCGGGATCGTTATTCGCCCTGCGATGGTTGTCGTGTCGGCCGGAGGACCTCCGCGCAAGGAGTAGGACATGGCGCCGACCCAGAACTACTATGACCTGCTCGGCATCAAGAAGGATGCGACCGCTGACGAGGTCAAGAAGGCGTTTCGCCGTCTTGCCCGCAAGCACCATCCCGACGCCGGCGGCGATGAAGAGAAGTTCAAGGAGATAAACGAGGCGTACGAGGTGCTCTCGGACGCCGAGAAGCGCGCGCAGTACGATCAGTACGGGCAGTATTTCGGCGGAAACGTCCCGCCGGGCGCAGGCGGCGGCTATCCCGGCGGCTCGGGCGGATTCCCGGGCGGGGCCGGCGGATACACGTCGGTGAACTTTGGCGACCTAGGAGATCTCGGCGACCTGTTCGGGGGGGTTTTTGGCGGGTCGCGCGGCGGTGGACGTACGCAGGCACGCAGGGGTCAGGATCTCGAGATGAAGCTCGACCTGACGTTCGAGCAGGCATTCACCGGTATGGCGACGCAGATTGAAGTGGACCGCGAAGTCCCGTGCGCGACATGCTCGGGGTCCGGCGCGAAGCCAGGCACCTCGGCGACGACGTGCCCATCGTGCGGCGGCACAGGCACTACGGCCGACGGGCAGGGGATGTTCGCGTTCTCCCGCGCCTGTTCGCGGTGTTCCGGCTCCGGCCGAGTGATCGAGCAGCCGTGCTCGGCATGCCGAGGGGCGGGCCGCGTGATGAAGCGTCAACCGGTCACGGTCAACGTGCCGGCGGGTGCCACCGACGGCGGCCGTCTGCGTTTCAAGGGCAAGGGCGAGACCGGCGTCAACGGCGGGCCGGCAGGCGACCTGTACGTGGTCACGCACATCAAGCCGCATCCGTACTACACGCGCGAAGGTGCCGATGTGGTGCTCGACCTGCCGATCTCGATCACCGAGGCAGCGTTGGGAACCGCGGTTGAAGTGCCTGCGCCCGACGGGTCGCGGCCCAAGATCAAGATTCCGGCAGGCACGCAGAGCGGCAAGGTGTTCCGGCTCAAGGGCAAGGGTGCACCCAAGCTGAAAGGCTCCGGTAACGGAGACTTGCGGATCAAGGCGCGCGTCGTGACGCCCGAGAAGCTCACTGCCGCTCAGCGCGAGGCGCTGGAGCGGTTCGCCGCCGAGCAGACTCACGACGTGCGGGCCCACCTCAGTTAGTGACGCGAAGGCGATACTGGAAGGTTGACGCGAAATGGCTAACGAACACAGCGATCGCGAGCGGCCGCTGTACATGATCAGCGTAGCCGCCGATCTCGCAGGCGTGCACCCGCAGACCTTGCGCATCTACGAGCGCAAACGACTCGTCTTTCCCAAGCGCTCCCTCGGCAATACGAGGTTGTACTCATCGGCCGATGTCGACCGGCTGCGCTTCATCCAGCAACTCACGCAGGAGGAGGGTGTCAACCTCGCCGGCGTGACACGCATCATCGAGTTGCAGCGCGAAGTCGAGCGGCTCGACGCGGAACTGCGGGCGGCGCGCGACATGCTCAGGCGCGCCGACAAGGCCGCGCACATCGCGCGGGAGAACGTGCGCAGGTACGAGGTGCACACGGCGCTGGTGCGAGTGGACCGCGGCGCCGTCATGCGGCGCGAAGGCTGAAAGGACCAGACGATCATGAGACTCGACAGACTCACCATCAAGGCGCAAGAAGCGCTCGAAGCTGCCCAAGGCATCGCTGACGACGCGAAGGCGGGCGCGGTCGAACCGGAGCACCTGCTTAAGGCGCTGCTGGACCAGGCCGAAGGCATCGTGCGGCCGATTCTCTCGAAGGTCGGCGCCGATCCGGCGATGCTCGATGCGGCGGTGCAGGAAGTCATCGGCGGCGCGCCAAAGGTGACCGGTGCGACGATGACCGTCGGGCCCCGGCTCAACACCGTGCTCTCCGAGTCTTTCAAGATCGCCGAGAAGATGAAGGACGCCTACGTCTCCAGCGAGCACCTGCTCCTGGCGCTTGCGTCCGACCGCGGCGCCGCGGGTAAGGTTCTCGAGGGCGCCGGTGCGACGAGCGCGCGGCTTTCCACTGCGGTCCAGGAGTTGCGGCGCGGCTCGAAGGTGACCGACCAGAACCCCGAAGCGCAGTTTCAGGCGCTCGAGCGCTACGGGCGCAACCTCACACAGGCGGCGCGCGATGGCAAGCTCGATCCCGTCATCGGCCGCGTCGACGAGATTCGCCGAGCGGTGCAGGTGCTTTCGCGCCGCACGAAGAACAATCCGGTGCTGATCGGCGAGCCGGGTACGGGGAAGACCGCGATCGTCGAGGGGCTCGCCCAGCGGATCGTGGCCGGCGACGTGCCCTCGAGCCTGCGCGACAAGGACATCGTCTCGCTCGACCTAGCCTCGATGGTTGCGGGCGCGAAGTACCGCGGCGAGTTCGAGGACCGGCTGAAGGCCGTGCTGCGCGAGGTGACTGACGCCGAGGGCCGCATCATCCTCTTCATCGACGAGCTGCACACGATCGTGGGCGCCGGTGCTGCCGAAGGCGCGATGGACGCGGGCAACATGCTCAAGCCGGCGCTTGCGCGCGGCGAGCTACACGCCATCGGCGCGACGACGCTTGACGAGTACCGCAAGCACATCGAGAAGGACGCCGCCCTCGAGCGCCGGTTCCAGCCGGTGTTCGTGGGCGAGCCGAGCGTGGAAGACACGATCTCGATCCTGCGCGGCCTCAAGGAGAAGTACGAGGTTCACCACGGCGTGCGCATCACCGACGGTGCGATCGTGGCCGCCGCCGAGCTTTCGAACCGCTACATCTCCGACCGCTTCCTACCGGACAAGGCGATCGACCTCGTGGACGAGGCCGCCAGCCGCCTGCGCATCGAGATCGATTCGATGCCCGCCGAGATCGACACCGTCGTCCGTCATCTCACGCAACTCCAGATCGAGGAGCAGGCGCTGATGAAGGAGACCGACAAGGCGAGCGCCGAGCGTCTCGACACGCTTCGCGCCGAGATGGCGCAGGTCAACGAGCAGCTGGCAGGAATGAAGGCTGCCTGGCAGAACGAGAAGGACGTCATCCTCACCGTCCAGAAGCTCAAGGCCGATCTTGATGAGGCGCGCGGTGATGAAGAGCGCGTTACGCGCGACGGCGACCTCAACCGCGCAGCCGAGATCCGCTACGGCCGCATCCCGCAGCTCGAGCGCGACCTCGTCACAGCCGACGAGAAGCTGCGCAGCCTGCAGGAGTCCGGCGCCATCCTGAAAGAGGAGGTCACCGAGGAGGAAGTCGCCGAGGTGGTCTCGGCATGGACGGGCGTGCCGGTGAGCAGGCTCATGCAGGGCGAGATGGCGAAGCTGGCGACGCTCGAGGACGTGCTGCACCGCCGGGTCGTCGGTCAGGACGAGGCTGTCAACGCTGTCGCGGGCGCGATCAGGCGCTCGCGCGCGGGGCTCTCGGACCCCAACCGACCCATCGGCAGCTTCCTGTTCTTGGGCCCGACGGGCGTGGGTAAGACGGAGCTGGCGCGCACGCTGGCGGCGTTCCTCTTCGATGACGAGAAGTCGATGGTGCGCATCGACATGTCGGAGTACATGGAGAAGTTCAGCGTCCAGCGGCTCATCGGAGCGCCTCCGGGATACGTTGGCTACGAAGAGGGCGGCCAGCTTACCGAGGCCGTGCGGCGCAGGCCGTACTCGGTCGTGCTGCTCGACGAGATCGAGAAGGCGCATCCGGACGTCTTCAACGTGTTGCTGCAGGTGCTCGACGACGGGCGCCTCACTGACGGCCAGGGCCGGGTGGTGAGCTTCAAGAACGCCATCATCGTCATGACCAGCAACGTGGGCTCGCAGTTCATCCAGGCGTTCGCCGAGGGTGGCGCCGACGAGAAGTCGATGGAGCAGATGCTCCAGGAGGCGCTGCGCGCGACATTCAGGCCGGAGTTCCTGAACCGTGTCGACGACGTGGTGGTCTTCCATGCGCTGTCGCTCGATCAGATCGCGACGATCGTGGAACTGCAGCTCGAGGAGGTGCGCAAGCGCCTTGCGGATCGCAAGATCACGCTGACGCTCTCTCCGGCCGCAGTCGAGAGGCTGTCGCTCGACGGCTTCGACCCGGTGTTCGGTGCGCGTCCGCTCAAGCGGCTCATCCAGCGCGAGGTCGTCGATCGCGTGGCGAAAGCCGTGATCGAGGGTCGCGTGCACGAGGGGTCGACGGTGGAGTTCGATGTCGACGACGAGGGTGAGCTGGTGGCGCGGTAGCTCATAAGCCAAACGACCGGCCGAGAAGGTCGACAAGAACAGCCAACGTAGCGGCGAGCCCAAGCGGCCCGCCGTCTTCGTATTGGCCGACGAGTCGGCTCTCTCCATGGTTCAGGCGGTCCCATTTGGATCGCTGCGTTGGCAACCGCGCTCGGCCACGAGATGCAGCTTGAACCCGGGATGTTCATGTGTCTACGTGTTCCTTTCGCGTTCCACTGGCGAGGCCGTCCCAAATTCACTCATCTGGTGTGACACCTATCCTCCGTCTGATGTGACTCGCGATGGCCCCCGTTTCTCCACAGTGTTCTGGGACTGTTGCGAGACAAAACAGAGAGGACGGAGAAGCCATGGCAGGAAGAGCGATTGGAAGGCGAGAGTTTCTGAAAGGTGTCGCCGCGAGCGGCGTCATTGTAGGGTTAGGGGGTCTGGCGCTTACAGGGGAAGGATGCGTCAAGAAGGGCAAGGTTGTAACTGCCAGCGCCACGGCACAAGGGCATGGAGGGCCGATCACAGTCACATTGGGAGTCAATGACGGCACTGGCAAGATCGTATCTTGCGACATCGTTGGTGACGACGAGACGCCCGGCGTCGGCGGACGCGCTGTCGAAGAGATGCCCGCCAAGATTGTCAGCGCGGGGAACCTCAGTGTTGACGGCATAGCGGGTGCGACGATGTCCTCCATGGCGATCATATCCGCCGCGACGACCGCGTACACCGAAGCGATGGGTTCTTCTTCGATCCAAGCGATTATGGCGCCAGGAACGTACGATGGGCACAGCGACAGCTACTGGCTCGGCTACACCACTCCCGTCAAGGTTACCGTCGACCGTGACTCCATACTCAGCATTGAGCTCCCAAAGCCTGAGGATCGATTCAGGCATGGCGAGACATCAGTGATGCTCAAAGCGTGCATTGAGAGGCTTGTTCCCCGCATTATCCAGAATCAGTCGATAGCGGTCGACGCGGTCACGGGTGCGACGGTTACGAGCAGCTCGATCAAGAGCGGAGTTCGAATGGCGCTGCTAGCAGCGCTGAAGGCGGGCGGGTCACAAGAAGCCGCCATACAGAAGTTCATGGCTGCGCCAAAGAAGAGCGAAGGGGAGACGACAGAGCGGCTTGAGTGCGACGTGCTTGTCGTCGGTCTCGGCGGCGGCGGCATTCTCGCAATGAAGAGCGCTTTGGACCAGATCAATCGCCTTTCGACCAAGCCTTTGAGTGATGGCCGAGTGAGCATCATCGGCATCGACAAGGCAGGGAAGGTCGGCGGCAAGACCGCGCATGCTCATGCCGGACTGGCGATCAACCCTCCGAAATACAAGGCGAAGTTCAATCAAGGTCGTGACTACACCAATCGCAATGACTTCGAGTCAAAGTACCTGCAGTACCTCACTCGAAGCGACGGCAGCATGGCCGGCAAGCCGGAAGTCGTAAAGGCTTGGATCGACGCTACTGGTCCCGCTATCGACTTCATGTATGACAACGGCTTTCGTTTTGGCACCCTAGAGAAGGGTGCGTTCATTGACGGTATCAACATCTGGGACATCGCGCCAGCGCCGAGCGATCCCGGCACCTTCGAGGACCGTCGCCTTCTATACGACGGCTATGCTCGGGGGATTCTCGCCAGCGTCGTCGCCCAAGGGGGAAGATGCCTGCTCGAGACCGAGGCATATGAATACATTACTGAGGGAGGGAGAGTTGCGGGTGTCAAGGCGCGCGACCTTGTCACAGGGAAGCAATACACCATCCTCGCGAAGGCGGTTATACAAGCGACTGGTGGATTCGGCGACAGCCAAGAACTGATCGATAAGTGGCTGCAGCCCAAGCAGGCTGGGCCGAGAGTCTTCTTCGATCTGGGAACAGACGACGGCAAGATGATCAAAGCAGCAGTCGCCGCCGGCGCGGGGACTTGGAACATAGACTCGCCGCCGATGACAGGTGAGACCGTTTCGACCTACACCATGCTGCACAAGTACCCGGCAATCGTTGATAGTGCTGAGAATCCGGAGTTGTACCGAATTTCGGGCCGGCCAAAGGCGTGGTCATTGAACGATATACCCTATGGGATCGGGTGCGATGCAACTTGTATGAACGTTGACAAGGACGGCAAGCTCTTCTGGAGCACGGTCTACAACACGGCCACTGGAGCATTGAATACGTTCAGGCCTCAGACGACGGTTACCGGAAACTACTTCTACACGATCCTATCGAACAAGCAGCTTGATTCATTCAGGGATAAAGGCTTCCTCTATACAAAGTGGAAGAACTGGGGAAACCGCTACGGAGAGTTCCCGGCCAAGACGCCTGTTCCTGAGATCTACGAAGTCGTTGACGCGGCGCTCTCCGTAAAGAACTACATGTACAAAGGGGACACCATCGAGGCGCTTGCGAAGCAGATCGGCATCGATCCAGCTGTCCTGAAGAAGACACTCGAGACATACAATGGGTACTGCAAAACAGGGGTGGATCCACAATTCGGAAAGCCGAAGAACTGCCTCGTCGACCTTGGCGATAGTGGCCCCTATTATGCGGTCAAGTTGTCGAATAGGGCGTTCGCAACCTGCGGCGGCCTCGACGTCGACGCGCAGATGCGCGTTCTGAAGGCCGATCACGTGACCCCGATAGAGGGCCTCTACGCCATCGGCGTCGACTCGCTCGGTGTCATCATCAACAATGAAGTCGGATACAGCGGCTTCATGGGATCTGCCCAATCGTGGTCGAGGACGGGTGGCTACATTGCCGGTGCGGCGGCCGTCACGTACGTGCGTGACAAGCTCGGGCTGTCCGTGTCTTCGGTTGCCATGGCCTATTCCAAGCCCAAGTAGCCGAAGAAGCGGCTCGCTGAAGAAGCACCGGGCCTTCCCGGTGCTTCTTCAGCTTTCGGGCCAAACCGGCGAAATGACGGGAGACGCCGAGCTGTCGAATTGATCCACGGGCCAGAAGCTCCACGAGTTGAGATGAGGCGAGAGTGCGCGAGGGGACCGGCGGGCTAGCGGTGGTCAAGCGATTTGGCTGGACTTGAAGAAGACCATCTCAAACCCCGCTATTCTCCCAGCTGGCGTCCACATGTGACCCGCAGTGATCCGAGCACGCATGCTACAATACGGCCGCAGTCTGGCCGTGGAGGGTTCATGTGACGAAGCGAACGGACAGAGTTGCAAGGGCAATCGGCTTGGCCACGGTTAGCATCATATCCAATAATGTTCAGAGTACGTTCTTCACGGGCCCCATCGGCCCCGTCAGCAGCGTCGACGCCTTGCCTTTCTCAATTGTGTCAATGTTGTCGAGCACAGCTTGTTTGCTTCTGATGGCAGTCGTTGTCCTCCGACTACCTCGATTCGCATCGTTTCTCCCTTGGCTATACGCCATCTTCACGGGAGCAGGGTTGTTGATTTGGGGAGCATCGGCGTTCATCGCGGGCACAACCTCGCTTTCCTGGCTGATAGTGCTAGTTGCACTCTCTATCGGCTTTGGAGTCAGCTTCGGGTCAGCGTATTGGATTGCGACGCTCGTCGAGGAGCAGGCTGAGGACGCAATTCGGATCCTCATAGCCGCTCCCTGTATCTCGGCTGTCCTCGGCTTCTTCACTCGATTGCTTGGCTCTTCGAGTGTACGCGTATACGTGCTTGTCTTGCTGTTTGCGCTCTCTGTGTTCCTGATGATGACCACAACGAGAGCTGGAACGAAAGAACCGGCAGCCTACGGACTGACGAGATTCTCGATCGCATTCGGAGGCGTCGTCACTAGGACTTGGAAGGCCGCTCTGTTCATCGCGGTATTCGGCTTCGCGAGCGGCGCGATGCGAGCGATATCGGTGCCTGAGCGTGCGCTGGAGTTCAATGCGTCCATTGCGCTTTCGATTCTGATAGGCACTTCCATCTACTATCTCGTGTCACGCTACGTTGACGGTGGATTCAATTCAATGCCCGCGCGAATCGCAATGCTTCTCTGTGCGGCGACCATCTTTCTTTCGCTTCCATTCACTGCAGACCGGTACTGGATACTGCTGTTGGGAGTGATTGATGTTCTCTATATGTGTCTGTCGATCTATATGAATGTCACCGCTGTCTCAACCTCGAAGGTTGGCTCGCTGTCGCCAGTCGCGACGATTGCATTCCTCAAAGGTGTGGTCTTCCTGTTCGTGGCCTTGGGTTTTCTCGCCAACCGCGCACTCCGGGTCTCAATTGGAGGAGATTCTACGGGTCCTCTTGTTCTAGCTCTCATCACGGTGTATCTGGTCATACTCGTGATTGTGCCGCTCGTCTCGAAGCGCGGCGGAGTGAGCGCGAGCGCTTCGACCGGCATCGCGGGCGTGCTCCTGGACATCTCAGAATCCGACATAAGAGGAAACGACGCACTGAAGAAGACCTACGGCCTGACAACGCGGGAGATCGACGTTCTTCTCCTGCTCCTGGCGGGGAGAGGCTCCTCGAGCATAGCCGATGCACTTTACATCTCCGACAATACTGTGAGGACGCACCTGAAGAGGATCTATGGCAAGTTGGGCGTCCACAATCGCGAAGAGGTGAGAGATCTCGTGCAGCACGAGATCGCCAAAGGGTGATTCACTGTGCCGCCGTGCCGGCCAACGGGATTGACTGGTGCACTCTACTTCTTCAGTCATCCGCACAACCCCGAGGGCAACACCTGCGCCGGCTGGCTGTGTTGCAGGGAAGCGAATCCCACCACAATTGCCCCGCATGGTTACCTGGGCGCTAGCTTGCTCGCTACATTCGACGCGTCGGCGTCGTCTCCCGGGCTGAGCGGATGGCCAGGGTCGCGTGGTGAGTTTCAAGAACGCCATCGTGATCATGACGAGCAACGTGGGCTCGCAGTTCATCCAGGCATTCGCCGAGGGCGGCGCCGACGAGAAGTCGATGGAGCAGATGCTCCAAGAGGCCCTGCGCGCGACCTTTAGGCCGGAGTTCCTGAACCGCGTCGACGACGTGGTGGTCTTCCATGCGTTGTCGCTCGACCAGATCGCGACGATCGTGGAACTGCAGCTCGAGGAGGTGCGCAAGCGCCTTGCGGATCGCAAGATCACGCTGACGCTCTCTCCGGCCGCAGTCGAGAGGCTGTCGCTCGACGGCTTCGACCCGGTGTTTGGCGCGCGCCCGCTCAAGCGGCTCATACAGCGCGAGGTTGTGGACCGTGTGGCGAAGGCCGTGATCGAGGGCCGCGTGCACGAGGGGTCGACGGTCGAGTTCGATGTGGATGCGGATGGGGAACTGGTGGCGCGGTAGGGAAGCACGCCTTTCATCGCAACAAGTAGTGCGGCGGGCCTTCGGGTCCGCCGTTTCTTCTTGACTTGAGCCCCTCTGGCAATTGACAGCGCATCGTCCGATGGGGTATATGATATCGTATAGGTATCATATAACACCGGGCAACAGAGGGGACCCATGGACGTCACTCGCCGCACTGACTACGCGATCCGCATCATGCTTGCGCTCGCGCGCGCCGGGGCGGGCCCGCTTTCGGTTCGCGATCTTGCGGAGCGGCAAGGGGTGCCCTACGCGTTCGCCCGGAGCATTCAGCGGGATCTTGTCTCGGCTGGGTTGGTGGTTTCTCGGCGAGGGGCACAGGGAGGGATCCTGTTGGCGCGCCCGGCGGACGCAATCACGCTGCTCGACGTGGTCGAGGCCATTCAGGGTCGTGTGTCGTGCGCAGTGTGCGTGAGCGATCCGGCATGGTGCGATCGGATGGGGGGCTGTTCGGTCCATCGGGTGTGGCAGGAGGTGGATCGTCTGACTTCGGAGTACCTGGGAGGGAAGTCGTTGGCTTCATTACTCGGATAGCAGAAGGAGAGGCGAGGTGGGGAGATGGATGTAGTCCTGTTGTCGCGTATTCAGTTCGCAGTCACGGTCGCGTACCACTTCCTGTTCGTGCCGGTCTCGATTGGACTGGGCCTGGTCGTTGCCCTGTTCGAGCGCAGGTACTACAAGAGCGGCAAGCCGGAAGACAGGGCGGCATCGGACCTGTGGATCCGGATTTTCGCCGCTACGTTTGTGGTCGGGGTGGCCACGGGCGTGACGATGGAGTTCGCGTTCGGCACGAACTGGGCGACGTACTCCCGGTTCGTCGGCGACATCTTTGGCGCGCCGCTTGCCGCCGAGGGCCTGTTCGCATTCTTCCTCGAGTCGATGTTCCTCGGTGTCCTGGTCTTTGGGCGCAGTCGTGTCTCGAAGAAGTTCTACCATGTCTCGGCGTGGTTGGTCTGGGGCGGTTCCATGCTTTCAGCGTTGTGGATCATCATCGCGAATTCGTGGATGCAGACTCCGGCCGGCTACAAGGTGGTTGAGACCGCATCAGGGTCCAAGGCCGTACTCACCGACTTCTTCGCAGCCGCCTTCAACCCCTCCACGTTGCCGCGCTACTTCCACACCATCGACGCCATTCTGATCACCGGCGGGTTCCTCGCAGCCGGCGTCGGCGCGTACTACCTGCGGAAAGGCGTGTATCGGCAGTTTGGCCGCGCCGCAATCTCGACCGGGCTCGCCATCGCAGCGATCTTCTCGGTCCTCATTCTTCCGACGGGACACTGGCAGGCGGTCGAGGTCGTCAATCAGCAGCCGGAGAAGATCGCGGCAATGGAGGGCCACTGGAACGCGGGGCCGATTCCGCTGGGAATCGTCGGCTGGCTGAACCCCGCCGACAAGACCACGACGGCTCTGGAAATCCCGGGTGCCGTGAGCTTCCTCGCGTCGCTGGATTTCTCGAAGTCCTATCCGGGCCTGAACGATTTCGCCGCATCCGATCTGCCTCCACTGCAGGCGACGTACCAGACCTATCACGCGATGCTGCTCGTGTTTGGAGCCTTAGTCATCATCGCGCTCGGACTGTGGTGGATGAATCGCCGAGGCACCCTTGAGAAGAAGCGCTGGCTGTTGGGCGTGCTCATGTGGCTCTGGATACTTCCTGAGCTGGGAATCCAGTTTGGGTGGGCCGCAGCCGAAATCGGGCGGCAGCCTTGGATCGTCTACAGACTGCTGCGCACGACAGACGCCATCTCGGCGACGGTGCCGGCGGGTCAGGTGGCGTTCACGCTCGGCATGTTCGTGGTGATCTACACGATCCTCTACGTGGGCTGGGCGCGGGTTGTCCTCGGCATGATCAAGAAGGGCCCGGCTCTTACCGCCGAGTCCGAACCGGCCGCCGTGAAGGCATAGGGGAGGTGGAGAGCGATGACGCTAGGTGTGATCTGGTTCGTGTTGCTCGGGGTGCTCTTCGCTGGATACGCGGTGCTCGATGGGTTCGACCTCGGCATCGGGGCGCTGTATCCCTTCCTCGGCAAGAGCGATGCCGACAAGCGCGTGATGCGCAGGGCGATCGGACCCGTGTGGGACGGCAACGAGGTGTGGTTGCTCACGGCCGGCGGTGCGATGTTCGCGGCGTTTCCGGCGGTGTATGCGACGGTGTTCTCCGGGTTCTATCTCGCACTCATGCTCGTCCTGTTCGCGCTCATCTTCCGGGCTGTGTCGGTGGAGTTTCGGGCGCACGATGAGGGCTGGGCGAAGCTGTGGGACGGAGCCTTCTTCTTGGGAAGCGCGCTTCCGGCGCTGCTGTTTGGTGTAGCTGCAGGCAATATCCTTCGTGGCGTGCCGTTGGCAGCCAACGGTGAGTTCGCGGGCAACTTCTTCACGCTGCTCAACCCGTATGCGCTCATCTGCGGAGTGTTTGGTCTGACGGCGTTCATAGTGCAGGGCGCCTCATGGCTGGCAGTGAAGTCGAGCGGCGACCTTCACGATCGCGCGGTGGGCGTTCGCTCCACGTACAGCTGGGTCTACATCGGTCTGGCGGCGATCACCTTCGTCGGTACGTGGACCTTGGTGCCGGAAGCGTTCTCGAGGCTCCTTGGCTCACCGGTCGGCTGGCTCTTTGGTGTGCTGCTGCTGGGATCGATCGTGTGGGGACAGCTGTCGATCCGTCGAGGCCAGGATCTGCCGGCGTGGCTAGCGGCATCGCTTTCCATGGTGGCCATGGTCGGCCTGTGGGCCTCCGCGATCTTCCCGCGGCTTGTTCCTGCGCTTGGCAACGACGCGCTGTCGCTCACGATCGAGAACTCGATGTCTTCGCAGCTTGCGCTCACGGCAATGCTAATCATCGCGATCATCGGCGTGCCGCTGGTTCTCTATTACGTGTTCCTGGTCTATCGCGCGTTCTGGGGCAAGATCAGTGCCGAGGGCGACGGATACTAGCTGACATACTTGTCGAGGAAGACGATCTCCATCCCTGGCGCTACGGGCTCCGAGCGCGTGAGCTCGTAGCCCAGGGATCGGTAGAGCGCGAGCGGGCCGTGAGACTCGCTTCCGGTGAAGAGCCGGAAGTGAGTCGCATCCGGGTACGCGGCCTCGAGCGCGACGAGCAGGGCGCGGGCGATGCCGCAGCGCCGCCACTCCGGCAGGACCGCGAGTCGGCGCACGACCACCGCGCCGTCCGGCTCCGTCTCGCCGCGGATCGTGCCCACCAGCGCTCCTTCAGCCTCGGCGACCAGCGCGGCATCGCCGGCATCGAAGGTGGCGGCCACATCGGCGGCGTTTTCGCGCAGAGGCGGGATGTCGGTGCCGTAGCGCTCGGCCTCCGTGAGGAACGCCGCGCGAACCACCTCGGCGATCGCGGTGGCTTCTTCTCGGCGAGCGGGGCGGATCTGGATGTCGGGGCGATCGGCTTGCATCGCGGGTCCTCTCGGGAGGTTGCTGGCTCTGCCAATCATACCGCTGCTTTCCGGGCCGAGGTCGAGGGGCTTTCGCGTAACACGCACCGGACCGCTGCGAAAACCGATCTTGACCTCGCCGAGAATTCCCCCCAGACTGTGCGGAACCGCTTTCGCAATCGCGTTAGCGCAGTTGGCAGGCCGGACATCGGCCCCGAGCACTCACTGAAGGAGGTGTGATCGAGAGATCATGGTTCGCCCGTCTGAGTTCGCAATGATGATGGACATGATGATGACCCAGCCCGGGTTTGTCGGCGTATGCGCCGGACCTGGGCGGCCCTCAACCGACCTCCGCTAGAGCGGAAAGTCGGGTATCGTATCCATCAACGCGAACACAGATAAGAGGCTAAGAATCATGAGCGACTCGACCGCACCCCGTTTCGATACCATTAGCGTTCACGGCGGCGCCACTGCCGACCCCACCACCGGTTCCCGCGCGGTGCCGATCTACCAGACGGTGGCCTACAACTTCAATGACGCGGACCACGCCGCTGATCTCTTCGGTCTGCGCGCTCTGGGCAACATCTACACGCGCATCATGAACCCGACGACTGATGTGCTTGAGCAGCGCATCGCGAAGCTCGAGGGCGGTACCGCGGCGGTTGCGACGGCTTCGGGGCACGCGGCCGAGGTGCTCGCGCTGCTGAACCTCGCGGGTTCGGGCGACAGTATCGTCTCCTCGACGTCGCTTTACGGCGGCACTTGGAATATCTTCCTGCACACGTTCAAGCGCCTCGGTATCGAGGTTCGCTTCGTCGAAACCACCGATACCGAGGGCTTCGCTAAGGCATCAGACGACACCACCAAGGCGTGGTACGTCGAGACGATCGGCAACCCGCGCCTCGACGTTCCCGACATCGGGGGGCTTGCGGCTCTCGGCCGCGAACTCGGCATCCCGCTGATCGTCGACAACACGTTTGCGACGCCGTACCTCTCGCGCCCGATCGAGCATGGAGCGGCGGTCGTCATCGAGTCGCTCACGAAGTGGATTGGCGGACACGGCACGTCGCTTGGCGGCATCGTCGTCGACGGCGGCAACTTCGACTGGGGCAGCGGGCGCTTCCCGCAGTACACCGAAGGCGACCCGAGTTACCATGGCCTGAAGTTCTGGGACGCGTTCAAGGACTTCGCGGGCCTCGGCAACGTCGCCTTCGCATTTCGCACCCGCACGCAGCTCCTGCGCGACTTCGGTCCCGCGATCTCGCCGTTCAACGCGCAGCAGATCCTTCTCGGCGTCGAGACGCTTGCGCTTCGCGTTCAGCGCCACGCCGACAACGCGCTGGCGGTCGCGAAGTACCTGGAGAGCCATCCGAAGGTCGCGTGGGTCGCATACCCCGGCCTCGACAGCCACCCCACCAAGGCCAACGCCGACAAGTACTTGGTCAACGGTTATGGCGGCGTCGTGGTGTTCGGCGTGAAGGGCGGACTTGAGGCCGGCAAGCGGCTGATCGACTCGGTCGAGCTGTTTTCGCACCTCGCCAACGTCGGCGATGCGAAATCGCTTATCATCCATCCTGCCAGCACGACGCACTCGCAGCTGAGCGACGAGGAGCTGGTGACGGCGGGGATCGGACCGGACTTCGTGCGTCTGTCGATCGGTATCGAGAACATCGAAGACATCATTGCGGACTTGGGACAGGCTTTGGAGACAGCGTGACATCCGTGTCTGAAGGCGAACAGAAGAACAGCGTTCAGCCGCTGGCCTCAGGGCCCCGGCTGTGTGTGCTTCCGCAAGGCCTTGATCTGGTCTCGGGCCGGCGTCTCGAGCACGTCGAGGTCGCGTATGAGACCTTCGGCGAGCTGGATGAGCAAGGCAGCAACGCGATCCTGATCTGCCACGCGCTCTCGGGCGACGCTCACGTTGCCGCTGGTTCGGACGCCGATGGCGTCGAGCGGCCCGGCTGGTGGGACGTCATGGTGGGGCCGGGCATGGGCATCGACACCCGCAAGTACTTCGTCATCTGCTCCAACGTCATCGGCGGATGCTCCGGCTCGACCGGGCCGGCCTCGGCGGATCCTGCGACCGGCACTCCCTACGGGCTGCGCTTCCCGCTCGTCACCGTCGAGGACATGGTTGCGGCGCAGGCGGGACTGCTCGATCAGCTCGGCGTGAAGCGGTTGCTGGCGGTGGTCGGCGGCTCGATGGGCGGCATGCAAGCGCTGGCGTGGGCGAAGCTCTATCCCGAGCGCGTCCGCACCTGCATCGGCGTCGCGAGTACACCGCGTTTGGCGGCGCAGGCTATCGCGTTCAACGAGGTCGGCCGCACGGCCATCCTGAGCGACGTCAACTTCGCCGGCGGCGACTACTACGGCGCCGAGCAGCCCGCGAACGGGCTCGCGATCGCGCGCATGGTGGGGCACATCACGTACCTGTCGGACGAATCGATGCGCGACAAGTTTGGCCGCAGGCTGCAGACGCGCGAGGACCTCGCGTTCGACTTCGTCACCGAGTTCGAGGTCGAGAGCTACCTCGCGCATCAGGGACGCAAGTTCGTCGAGCGCTTCGACGCCAACACATACCTCTACATGACCAAGGCGATGGACTACTTCGACCTCGCTGCCGGCGCCGATTCGCTTGCCGACGCGCTCGACGGCACGCCCGCCCGCTTCTTGCTGCTCACGTTCTCAAGCGACTGGCTCTTCCCCACATACCAGACGCGGTTGCTGGTTGACGCGCTACGCAGGGCTCGCGCCGAGGTCTCCTTCGCCGAGATCGAGAGTCCCTATGGCCACGACGCCTTCCTGCTCGAACCCGAGGAGCAGAGGCGCTACATCGAGCCGTTCCTCGAGTGTGCTCACGAAGAATCTCTCGCCGAGAAGGGTGGTGCGCTGTGACCGCTGCCGATTTGCTTCGCGCTGACCTGCAGCTCGTGATCTCGCTCATACCCGAGGGCAGCCGAGTACTCGATCTGGGCTGCGGCGACGGCTCGCTCATGGCGCATCTGCGCGACGAGCGCGGCTGCGATGTTCGCGGCATCGAGGTCAGCGGCGAGGAGATCGCAGCGGCGCTGCGGCGCGGACTGTCGGTCGTTCAGGCCGACCTCGACGAGGGCCTGACCGGACATCCCGACGGCGCCTTCGACGTCGTTGTACTCTCGCAGACCATGCAGATGATGCGCCATCCGGCGTTCGTGCTGCGCGAGATGCTGCGAGTGGGCAAGCGCGGCATCGTGACGTTCCCGAACTTCGGCCACTGGAAGGTTCGCTCGTACCTCGCGCTCAAGGGGCGGATGCCCGTCTCTGAGTCGATTCCGTTCTCGTGGTACGACACGCCCAACATCCACCACACCACCATTAAAGACTTCCGCGACTTCGTCGCCGCCAACGGCGGGGAGATCGAGCGCGAGATCCCGCTGTCAGCTGGGGAGTGGCGCCAGAAGGTCCGTGAGGTGCGCGTGCTGCCGAACCTGCTGGCGGACACAGCCGTGGCAGTGGTGCGGGGGAGAGGGTAGGTTTCTCTGCACTGCCTTGACTGTCCCGTGTATGCTATCCCCGTGCCTGAAACTGCCAACACACCCACACCATCGCTCGCCGATCTCGGCTGGACCGGTCGCGAAGAAGCGCTCTTCGCGGGCCTCGCCGAGAGCGGGTTCACGCCTGCCCGCGTGACGCGCGTCGACCGCGGTCTCCCACTCGTCGCGACCGGCACCGCAGCCGGTACTGTGCGTGCCGAGCCGGCCATGCACCTCGTGAAGACGCGAGGGAGCGCAACCAGCAGGGCGGTCGTGGGCGACTGGGTCGCGCTTGCGTGGCCCGAAGGCCACGAAATGCCGGTGATGGAGACAATCCTTCCGCGCCGCTCGGCGTTTGTTCGCAAGAGTCCCGGCGAGCAGACCGAGGAGCAGGTCCTCATCGCCAACATTGACGTCGTCTTCGTCGTGCAGTCGCTCTCCGGCCGCGGTATCAATGTGCGCCGTCTGGAGCGCGAACTCGTCATGGCGTGGGAGAGCGGAGCCCGCCCCGTCGTCGTCCTCACCAAAGACGACATCGCCGAGGACACCGATTACCAGCGCAACCTCGCCGAGCAAGCCGCGGCGCGAGCCGACGTTATCGTGGAGAGCGCCATCACCGGCGTGGGGATCGAAGACGTCCGCAAACACATTGGTCCCGGAGTCACAGCCGTGTTTCTCGGCGGGTCGGGGGTTGGGAAGTCGACGCTCGTCAACAAGCTCGTGGGCGCCGATGTGCAGGAGACGGGCGCCGTGCGCGCGTTTGACGACAAAGGGCGGCACACGACTGTGGCACGCGAGATTGTGCTGGTTCCCGGCGGCGGCGTCATCATCGACACGCCGGGCATTCGCGGCATCGCGCTGTGGGACGCGGAGGACGGGATCGCCTCGGCGTTTCCCGACATCGATTCGCTTGCCGAGCAGTGCAGGTTCGCCGACTGCCTCCACGGAACGGAGCCCGGCTGCGCGGTCACAGGCGCTGTCGCGGAAGGGCTTCTCCCGGCGCGTCGGCTTGAGAGCTACCGGCAACTGTCGGGCGAACTCGCCGATCTCGAGCGCCGCCGCGACGACAAGGCGCACAAGGAGAGCGAGCGTTCCAAGAAGATTCTGAGCAAGACGATCAAACGGTACTTCGAAGAGGGACACAAGAGCCGTGGGCGCGGGTAGACAGGGGTACCCGCTATCCCCCGGAGGTGGTAGAAACCTTATAGGCTCCGCCGGGGCCTCTGATTCTTCTCAAGGAGATCGACAGTGAGCGATACCGAGGCGGCCACATCGCCGCTCATCCGCTTGACCGACGTCGTGAAGGTCTACGACAGCGGTGAGGTGCCCTTCACCGCGCTTCGAGGCATCAACCTCGACGTGGGCGCCGGCGAGTTCGTCGGGTTGATCGGCAAGTCGGGGAGCGGCAAGACGACGCTCATCAACATGATCACCGGCATCGACCGGCCCACGTCGGGCACGGTCATCATCAACGGCACGCCCGTTCACAAACTCAACGAGAATCAGCTCGCCGTGTGGCGCGGCCGGACCATCGGAGTCGTCTTCCAGTTCTTCCAGTTGCTTCCAACCCTCACAGTCGCCGAGAACGTCATGCTGCCGATGGACTTCTGCTCGATGTACTCGCCGTCCGAGCGCCCACAGCGCGCGATGCACCTCCTTGAGCAAGTCGAGATGGCCGATCAGGCGCACAAGCTGCCCTCGGCGCTCTCGGGCGGCCAACAGCAACGAGTCGCCATCGCGCGGGCGCTCGCGAACGACCCACCGATCCTCGCGGCCGACGAACCCACCGGCAACCTCGACTCCAAGACCGCCGAGTCAGTGTTCAGCCTGATGGAGGCGCTGGTTGATGAGGGCAAGACGATCATCATGGTCACTCACGACAGTGACATCGCCTCGAAGGTACGACGAAGCCTGCACGTTGCCGACGGCGAAATCATCGAGGAACGTATGAACCGGTTGAGCCGAGAGCTGGCCTGACGTCGTGATATCGCCACGGTGGAAGAAGATCGCGAGGGACCTCTGGGGTCACAAGTTCCGGACGTTTCTCGTCGTGATCTCGGTCGCCGTGGGCATCTTCGCTATCGGCGTGGTTATGGGCGGGAGAGGCGTGCTCCTGCGCGAGTTCGACGCCGACTTCGCTGCTTCGAACCCTCCCTCGGCGAAGTTCTCGACAACAGGCTTTGACAACTCCATCGTGCGCCAGATCGCGGCGAGAAGCGATGTACTCACTGCCGAAGGGCGCCGCACGGTGGGTCTGCGCTTCAGCCCCGATTCGATCCCGGCATCCACGGCGGTTGGATGGAGCTCGATCACGCTCAATGCGCTGTCGTCGTTCGACAGCATCAAGATCGACAAAATCGTGGAGGAGCAGTCCAGTTCGTGGCCACCGGGCGTTGGGCAGGTTGTTCTGGAGAAGAGCGCCCTCCAGGTCCAGCAGTTCTCCATCGGTCAGATCATCACCGTGGAGGCGCGCGACGGCTCGAGGGTGCCGCTGCGTGTCGTTGGGTTCGTCCACAATATCAACGCGGTCCCTACCCAGTTCACCGACACCGTGACGGGATACATGTCGATGTCGTCGCTGCGTCTTCTCGGCGAGCCTGAGGTGTACAACCGGCTGGCGCTGTCGTTCGAGCCTGGGCTCTCGCAGGCCGCCGCAAGCAAGATCGCCGTCGACATCCGCGACAACGTTCTAGCCCCGGCGGGCGTCAAGGTGCTTTCCACCACCGTGCCCAAGCCCGGCAGCCACTTTCTCGGCGACATCTTCAAGGCGGTTTCGCTGCTGCTGCTCGCTCTCGGTGTGCTTTCGCTTGCGCTCTCGGGATTTCTGGTGGTGACGACGGTCTCGGCCGTCATGTCGCAGCAGGTGCGACAGGTCGGCATCATGAAGGCCGTCGGCGGGACTGCGCGCCAGATCACCGGGATGTACATGACCATGGTCGCGGCCTACGGAGTGCTTGCGCTGCTGGTGGGCGTGCCCATCGGGCTTATCTCGGGCAAGTGGTTCATCGCGTTTGCGGCCGACATCATGAACTTCCGGGTGACCGACTTCACGTTTCCCACGTACGTGGTGGTGCTTGAGATCGTGGTGGGTCTGCTGGTCCCGATCGTGGCGGCGATCGTCCCTGTGCGCGCGGGCGCGCGGACCAGCGTGGTCAAGGCACTCAACGCCACCGGCATCTCGCCCAACTTCGGCCACGGCATCTTCGACCGCCTGCTCGGGCTCATTCGCGGACTACCGCGCCCGGTGGCACTTTCGCTGCGCAATACGTTTCTGCGCAAGGGGAGGCTGCTGCTCACGCTGACGACGTTGGTGCTCGCCTCGGCGGTCGTCATGTCGGTGCTCTCCGTGCGCGCCTCGATCCTCAAGACAGTGGACGAGGTGGCATCGTTTTGGAGCTATGACTCGCTGGTTGTCTTCTCCAGCGCCGAACCCGGGAGTGCTCTGGAGCGTGAAGCGAAGAAGATCGGCGGTGTCACGGCAGTCGAAACATGGTTGGAGTCCAGCGTCTCGCTCAAGCGCCAGGACGGCAGCGAAGACGAAGGCATCTACGGAGCCGGAATCCCGGTGAACAGCACGTTCGTCAACCCGGCGCTTCTTTCGGGGCGGTGGCTCAGAGCCGGCGACGATCACGCGGTGGTCGTCAACGCGGATGTGATCAAGGACCAACCCAACCTCAAAGTCGGCGACACGATCACACTTACGATGCGCGGAGCCAAATCGGACTGGAAGATCGTTGGGATTGCCGCTGGGCAATTGCGTGGCGAAACCATCTTCTTCAGCCGATCAGCGCTCGACTCCGCACTTGGAGCCGGCGGGGGAGTGACGCGGCTGCTGGTCAAGACGGAACTCCATACCGAGCAGGCCCAACAGCAGGTCGCCGTCGCGCTCGAGACTCGCCTCGAGAAGGCGGGCTTTGCGGCCTCGGGCAGCGAGACGCAAAGCACCATGCGCGCCACCATCGCAAACCAACTGGGCATCCTCGTAACGTTCCTGGTGATCATGGCGAGCCTGCTGGCGATTGTGGGAGTGATCGGATTGACCGGCACGATGACGATCAATGTGCTCGAGTCGACCCGTGAGATCGGGGTCATGCGCGCGATCGGAGCGGCGCACGGCTCGATCTTCGGCATCTTCATCACGGAGGGCGTGGTGATCGGGATTATGTCTTGGGGGCTTGGGGCCATACTGTCGTGGCCGCTTTCCATCGGGCTGGTCAGCGCACTCGGTGGCGCGATGGGAATGCACCTTGCCTACCAGTTCTCGTGGTTCGGGGTCGGTCTTTGGCTCGTGTCGGTCGTTGCGATTGCGGTCGTAGCGAGCTTGCTTCCGGCGTGGAATGCCTCGCGGGTAAGCGTGCGAGATGCAATTTCTTATGAATAACGTCTGATGTGGCATCCAAATTGCGGAAACTACGCATGTGATGTCACACGGGTGACGTACTATGCAAGTGTAAGTCCTGCCTAACCCTAGGAGCCACGCGTGTCCGACTTTCCGCTTGCTGACGTCTATCCCGGGCTGTCGGCTATTCCGCGTGCCGGTATCGCCACGCTTCCTACTCCTGTCACGCGAATGCGCCCACGAACCCCCGAGACCCCGAGTGTCGCCATTCTGGGGCTGAAGTCCGACGACAAGACCAGTGGGCTTTATGGCGGGAACAAAGTCCGCAAACTGGACTTCATTCTCGGTCAGGCGCTTGCCGAGAGGCGACGCGCCGTGATCACATTCGGCGCCTACGGGTCCAACCACGCTCTTGCGACTGCGATTCACGCTCGTGCGCTCGGGCTGAAGCCGCACGTCGTACTCACACCACAACCGCCGACCCGCTATGCCGAGGCGATGTTGCTAGCGCATGCCGGCCAAGGCACCGTCATCCGTGTCGCCGATACCCAGTCGGAAGCACTGCGACAGGCCGCGATTCTTCGGCAGGAACTCACGGAGCGCGAAGGTATCGAGCCGCTGGTCATTCCCGCTGGAGGAAGCTCGCCTCTTGGCGCTATCGGCTACGTGAATGCCGCTTTTGAGCTGGCCAATCAGGCGAGGGAGCTAACCAGGCTTCTCCTTGGCGGTCTGCCCAAACGCGAGTGTGTGGACCGTCTCGCATCGGTGGGTACGGTGTATGTTCCGGCAGGCACTCTCGGCACCGCTGTTGGTCTTGCTATCGGATTGGCGGCGACCGGCTTCCCTCACCGGGTCGCCGCGGTCAGAGTCACACCTGTCGAGATCGCCAACCAAGCTGTCGCCGAGAAGCTTGCCGATGAGACGGTTGCGCTCTTGCGCTCTTTTGATCCATCCTTTCCTGAGCTGCAGTTCACCGACCTGAATATTGAGTTCATCGACAGCGCCTACGGTGACGGTTATGCCGTGCCGACTGCTGAAGCGCTTGAGGCGGTCGAAAGTGCTGCCGCCTACGGGGTCCGCCTCGAGAGCACATACACCGGCAAAGCGCTTGCGGCCATGCTTGGTGACGCGTTCGCCGGCCAGCTGGAAGGAGAGCTTGCCTTGTTCGTCAACACCTATAACTCGGCTCCTCTGCCGGGACCGGGTCCAATGGATGCGTTGCCGGAGGTACTCCAGGACTACATCTGGGAATGCCGGTCGCGCTTCGGCTCTGCAGATGGGACGCATGCATGATGGTGGGCTGGCGCGGGTTCGGCAGCGACAATTACGCGGGAGTTCATCCCGAGATTCTCTCGGCAATCGCCGAGGCGAATGTAGGTCACGCTGTGGCCTACGGTGACGACGAGTGGACCCGTAAGGCGATCTCAGTCGTGCGGGATCTGCTCGGCGAGTGCGAAGTAGCGTTCGTGTGGAACGGCACCGGCGCCAACGTGGTCGGACTTGGGGCGGTGTGCCGTCCATGGGAGAGCGTCGTGTGCGCTGACACCGCGCACATCAACACCGACGAGTGTGCGGCACCCGAGCACATCGCCAACATCAAGCTGGTGACGGTCACTGCTCCCGATGGCAAGCTGACCCCCGAGCTGGTTCTTCCGGTTCTGACAGGCTTTGGGTTCGAGCACCACGCACAGCCGCGCGTCATCTCGGCATCAAACTGCACGGAGCTCGGGACTGTCTACTCGCCCGCGGAGCTGCGCGTTTTGGCCGATCTCGCCCACAGCCACGGGATGCTGCTGCACGTAGACGGTGCGCGCTTGGCCAATGCCGCGGCGAGTCTTGGCTGCTCGCTGTCGGCAATCACCGGCGAAGCTGGAGTGGACCTGCTGTCATTCGGCGGGACGAAGAACGGCATGTTGGCAGGGGAGGCCGTGGTGCTGTTCGGTGAAGCTCGGACCTCCGTGCTGCCGTATGTGAGGAAGCAGTCCGGTCAACTTGCGAGCAAGATGCGGTTCGTGACAGCGCAGTTTGCGGCGATGTACGGGACTGACCTGTGGAGCCGCTGCGCCTCTCATGCCAATGCCATGGCCGACCGCCTGGCGCGCGGGGCTGCGGCGCGCGGGATCGAAATCGCCTTTCCCGCGCAGGCCAACGAGGTCTTCGCGTTCTTGGCTGCCGAGCAGGTCCCGGGGCTGCAGGAGCGCTTCCACTTCTATGTGTGGGAAGAAGACGCCGCCCACAGCAGATCGCTCGTGCGCTGGGTCACCTCGTGGGACACGACGGCCGAAGACGTCGATGCGCTCCTGTCGGCGCTGTAGACGGAGCGCTCGGCTACCACCTTCGATGCCCCGTTGACCGCCCAGATCGTGCCGTCGTGGTCGACCAGATAGAGTTCGCCGCGTTCGTCGACCCCAAAGCTCGCCGGATGCGTGCTCGTCTGCAACAGCGTTGCCACCTCTGGTGTCGCAAGCGCGGTGCCGTCGGGAGCGGTCAGTCGCACGCCGCCGATCCAACCGTTGATGTAGTCGGCGTAGAGGTACGTGCCCACCATCGCGGGATAGTCGCCGCCGCGGTAGACGTAACCGCCGATGACGCTTTCACCTGTCGGGTGCGGGTAGTCGAGCACGGGGAAGCTGAAGCCAGCCTCCGAAGGGCTGGCTCCCGCAGGGTAGGGATGGTTGCCTTCCCACAGGTTCCAGCCCCAGTTCTGGCCGCTAGCACCCTTCGGCGCGTAGTCGATCTCCTCCCACGCGTTTTGGCCCACGTCTCCTATCCACAGCGCGCCCGTGCTTGAGTCGAAGCTGAATCGCCAAGGGTTGCGCAGCCCCAGACTCCAGATCTCGCCACGTGCCCCGCTCGTTGCGACGAAGGGGTTGTCGGCAGGAAGGGAGTACGCCACCGAGCCCGAACTCGCCGACACGTCGATGCGCAGCATCTTGCCCAGCAGCGAGCCGAGGTCCTGCGCACGGCGCTGCGGATCGCCCGCGCTGCCTCCATCGCCCATGCCGATGTAGAGCATGCCGTCGGGGCCGAACTGCAGGCACCCGCCGTTGTGATTCGCGTAGGGTTGGACCACCTTCAGGATGACCTGCGGTTCGCTCCATCGAGGTGTAAGCGAGCTGGGTGAGTCCGCCGTATATCGTGCGATCACGGTGTTGCCTTGCGTGTCCGTGTAGTTGACGTAGAGACGCCCGTCAGTCGCGAAATGCGGCGAGAACGCCATGCCGAGAAGCCCTCGCTCGCCGCCTGTCGAAACCAAGCCGCTGAGATCGAGATAGGCGGCGAGCTGAACCGTACCGTTCGCGATCTCCTTGATCGCGCCGGTCTGCTCGGCGACAAACAGCCTTCCGGAACCGTCGCCGGCGTTGGTCAGGTAGACCGGCTGATCCAGTCCCCTCCAGAGTGGCTCGAGGGTCAACGACAGGTGATCGAGATCGACTGCCGGCTGCGCGGGGTTCGTCGGGGCCACGGTAGAAGTTTGCGGCTGCACCGGCGTCACCTTGGTCGCCGGCGTGCCGGAGGAGCAGCCCCCTGCCGCTGCGAGCGTCAACACGAGCATGAATGTGAGCGTCGGAACGCGTAAGGAAAACCGGTGATGTGTGGGCACGTTATGTCTGCTCTCTTCCGAGATGCGCGGTTCATGTCAGGTATGTACCGCGAATCAAGGGTGCAGCTTCGCACGACGATGAGGAAGGCGGATATAATGGAGCAAGCCCCTTCAGGGAGAGACGGTAATGAGCGAGAACTGCAAACTGCGCGAAGCGAACGGCGAACCGGGGCGCCTGTGCGATGGGGGAGCCTGTGCCTTCTGGCGCGTGGTTGAGCATGTCAACGACGAGTCCGGAAGTGGCTGCGCCATCCAGCACTACGAGTTGATCGGCGACACCGACGTCTCGGCGTGGCTGCTGTCGGTCAAGGAGCGACTGACCCGGCAGGATCAGTAGGGCCGAATCGCGTTGAACGCGACTCGCGTGATCTGGGCGAGTACGTCTTCAAGCGGTTTCTCGGGTTCGAAGGCGAGCCAGTCCAGCGCGACCGTCGCGGTCATGCCAAACAGCGCCGATGCGGCAAACGACGGATCCACGTCGTTGCGGAAGACTCCGCTCGCTATTCCCTTGACCACCACGTCGTGGATGACCTCACCGAGCTCAGAGCGCAGCATCACGAGCGTGCCGCGCCACACCCGGTTCTCGCGCCACATCTCGGTGAGCAGGAGTTTGGAGAACGACTTCTGCTCCGACACAAATTCAAGCTCGGCTCGGACTATCGCCTCGATGGCGGCGCGGGGGTCATCGGCATGCTCCTCGGCCGCACGGCGGAACTCCGTGATGAGCGGGCGGAGACGGTCTACTATGAGCGCCTCTACCAGATCGGCCTTACCCGCGAAATGATAGTAGACGGTGCCTTTCGCGACGCCGGCGCGCTCGACGATGTCGTCGACCGAGGCGTCCGTGAACCCACGCTCGCCGATCAGCTGCATAGCGGCGTCGAAGAGCCTTCTGATTGTGGCCTCGGAGCGTGTCGACATCGACTCGGGTTTCTGTGAAGAGTTGACTGTTCGGTCGGATTGTAACCCAAAAACGGGTGCAGGCGTCTACCGAAGACGGCCGTCTGAGCGCGCTTCGCGCTTTTTCTTTGCGCCGCCGGTGAGCTGGCGTAGGATGTCCGCATGCTCTTTCTAGTGGATGGCTATAACGTCACGTACCGTGACAGCGCGACCGGTTCGCTCTCGCTTGAGAACCAGCGGGACACTTTGGTGAGCCGATTGCGGACTCGGGGCCGAGACATTCTCGGCGCCGGTAGGATCGTGGTCGTGTTCGACGGGCAAGACGGAGCGGGCGTCTCGAACGCCGGCGGCGCACCGGTTGAGGTCGTGTTCTCGCGCAACCGCTCCGCAGATGACGAGATCGTGAGCATCGCCTCCAAGGCTGCCGAGAAGGTCGTCGTTGTGTCCGACGACCGGGAACTCGCCGAGCGGGTGCGGGTTCATGCGCGTTGCGGTATCGAGGTTCGCGACGCCTCCGTGTGTTTCGAAGGCGCGCCGAAAGCCAAGAGGCGGACGGTCTCGCGGGCGTCGGTAGCGCGTGACGCCGGTCATCCGAAAGGTGCGCATGCGATCACGCGCGAGCTGAAAGAACTGTGGTTGTCGGAAGAGGATCTGTGAGAGGATCGGTCGAATCGTGAGCGGCGTTGTTCTGAACGTAATCACCGTGCTGGCCGGCACGGCCGTAGGTCTGTTGTTCGGCGGTGCCATCCCGGATCGCTTTCGGGCAATCGCTTTCACGGCCATCGGACTGTCTACAACCGTGATCGGTGCCGCGATGAGCATCGGCGGCCTCACCGACATGGGCAACACCAAGATGGGCGGATACGCGGCGTTGGTCCTCGTGGGCTCGCTCGTCATCGGTTCGCTACTCGGCGAGTTGATGCGCATTGAGTACTGGCTTGGGAGATTCGGCCAGTTTCTGCAGGATCTGTCGGGCCGTCTGAGTTGGTTGGCGACGGCTCCCAAAAGTCAGTCCGACGAGCCGGGGGAGAAGGGCCATACGCTCGTCGAAGGGTTCGTGACCGCATCGCTGCTCTTCTGCGTAGGCGCGATGACCGTTCTCGGCTCACTCAAAGACGGCCTGGGCGATCATTCGGTGCTCTACCTGAAATCGCTGCTCGATGGCGTCGCCAGCCTGTTTCTTGCCACCACGCTGGGTGTTGGCGTGGCGCTTTCCGTGGTTCCCATTCTTGTGATCCAAGGGGGCATCGCACTTTCCGCCAACGCACTCATGCCCTACATGACCACCGCGGTCATATCGTCGATCACCGGTGTCGGCGGGGCGCTGATCCTTGCCATCGGCCTCGATCTCTTGGGCGTCAAACGGCTGCCGGTCGGCAACATGCTGCCCGCTATCATCATCGCTGCATTCGCTGGAGGTTTCCTTGGCTGATCGGGACGATTTCGAAAACCTGCCTGAGAGAGACGATTCGGCGGAATCCGGCGGCTTGGACGACGCGCGACTGGAAGTCCGTGTCGCAGGCTACTGCGCCTACTGCGACCGCCTGGTGGTTCGAGGGAAAGACGGAGACTGTGACTCTGGACATCCTGCTCAGGCCATCACCGGGAACATCGTGTTGATCGACGGCGAGCCAGTACCGTCGTTACCGCGCTTCAACCTCGCCGCGTTTCTCATCCCGCCGATCTGGGGACCCGCGCACGGCGAGTGGACCGGCGTCATCTTCCTTCCGATCTGGCTTTTCATGGACAGCGTGATCGCAAGTGCTGAAGGTGGCGGACCGCTACGGCTGATCACCGCCTCGATCGTGGTGCTGATCACGCTCGCGTTTCAGTTCTGGTTTGGCCGCAGAGGGAACGGTCTTGCGTTTCGCCGAGTGTGCGATCGCGTGCGCATCGACGACTTCGTGAAGCGCCAGCGTATCTGGGCGGCGGTGGCGGTCCCCGCATTCGCGCTGCTGCTGGGCTGGGCGTTCTACTTCCATCTCGTGCTGGAACCCACGCTTACGCGATAGCGCGACAGCCGCTCATCAAAGGCCGTATTCTGTCTTCTCGTTGACAACGTAACAATGTGATGTTACGTTGTATCGGCACGAATGGACGCCAGCGAGCGAAGCATCGTCCATCTCGCAACTCGTTTTATACGTGAGGGAGGCAGAAGATGAGCGGGGAGTATGTGAACAACAACGCGGGGGCGCCGACGCCGTCAAATCCAAAGCGCAACGGAATCTCGGCGGGCGTGATTCTGATCCTGATCGGGGTTATGTTCCTTGTCGGCCAGCTGGTGCCGGGACTTGCATGGTGGACACTGTGGCCCGTCGTGTTCATCGCGATTGGCTTGGTTCGGATCTTCTCTCCGGCACGCTTTGGCACATGGAGATACGAACCGATCTTTGACGGCATCGGCTCCGTGCTCTTTGGCCTGGTGCTGCTGGGTAATACGACCGGCTACATTTCATGGGGCATCTGGTGGACGTTGCTGCTTTTGTGGCCGGTTCTGATCGTCTCGGTCGGGATTCGCCTGCTGGCAAAGGGACTCGATCAGGGATGGCTTCGCGTGATCGCGCACGTCGTGATCTGGATCGCTCTGGGTTACGCGGTCTCAACCGCATGGGCGGGTACGAGTGGGCTCAACACCTGGCCCGCGTTGGTGCGAAGCGGCGGAGAAGCATTCTCGTTCTCAGACACCGGTACTAGCGTGAAGACGGCGACGCTGAACCTGCAGGGTGGTCTCGGCGAGATCAACATCACAGGTGGCAGCGGTCTGATTTCGGCCACGGGGACGTCCCCGTTTGGGACGCCGACTTTCGGCGTGACGCGCAGCGGCGAGAATGCTGTCGTTGCTGCGGCGATCGGCCAGTCGGGATCATCGATCACTATCGTCCCGGGATCGCCCGGCGCGAAGGCCGACATCAAGCTCTCGCAAGACGTGCTCTGGGACGCGACCTTCGAGACCGGCGCATCGAGTCTTGACGCGGATCTCTCTCAGGTCAAAATGCGCAATCTGGTTGTGAAGACCGGCGTGAGCAGTGTGACCCTGCGCCTCGGCGATGTGCCGGATGGCCAGAAAGAGTCGACGCTGGTCCTGAAAGCGGGCGTTTCCTCGGTGAAGATTCTGTTGCCGGCCGGCGTTCAAGCCAAGATCGTGGCGCAGAACGGTCTTTCGAGCACCTCGGTCAACGGCGCTTTCGTGAAGAGCGGCAACACATGGAAGACGTCGGGCTACGACTCGGCGAGCAAGGTCTGGACCATTAACACCGAGTCGGGCGTGGGCTCGATCTCGGTGGAAACCTACTAGAGGAGGCAACCGTGAGCAATTCGAACCGCCGGTCTGAATGGACCGTGATACTGGGAGTAGGGCTTGTGATACTGGGAGCGTGGCTGATCCTTGAGCTTCTGCTGGCGCCGATGCTCGGCCCGCTGCAAGGATTGTTCAACGCCTTGAGCCGGATAGGCTGGCCGCTTGCCCTGATCGCTGTCGGGGGGCTGTTGATCGTGCGCGCGCGTCGTAACGCTCAGGCACAGCCGGCGGTAGCGAACAGCAAGCGCCTGTACCGCTCGCGCACCAATCGGCTCATCTCAGGTGTGATGGCAGGTGTCGGCACGTACATGGGCCTGGATGCAACGCTTGTGCGCATTGTCTACGCGGCGCTCACGCTGCTCACGGGCTTCTGGGCAGGGTTCTTCCTCTACGTCGTGGCGATGGCAGTAGTTCCCGAGGAGCCCTTCGCACAGGGTGTCCAGACTCCGGTTCCGCCGAGCGCAGCGCCTGCACCACCAGCGCCCCCAGCGCCACCTGCACCACCAGCGCCACCTGTCGGCTAGGCGAGGCGCACGTCGCACCGATCGCACTTAGGAGGTGAACGGCATGGACAACGAGCTGATCTCGAAGCGGGAGTTGCTGCAGCTGGCAGGCATCAGCTACGGCCAACTCTACCGCTGGAAGCGCAAGGGCCTGATTCCCGAGGCCTGGTTCATTCGCAAGTCCACGTTCACGGGGCAAGAGACGTTCTTCCCCCGGGACAAAGTGCTTGCGCGCATTGAGAAGATCAAGAACATGAAGGACGAGGACGCTTCTCTCGACGAGATCGCCGAGGCGGTTGCCCCCAACCTCGGTGAGGTGAGCCTGACTGAAGCCGAGGTACGGGAGCGCAAACTCGTTTCGGCAGAGGCGCTGGAGTTGTTCTCGGCGGTGCACCCGGGCGAGCATCCGCTCGCGTTTGGGGAGATCGTGTCGCTGTCGGCGCTCGATACACTGCTTCGGACGGGGCAGGTGAGCATCGATGAGGGCAACATCGTTCTCGGCGCGCTTGAGGACAACTATCCCGAGTTCGAGGGACGTGACGCGGATCTCCTGTTCGTGAGAAGAATGGGACTGTCCACGGCGCTGCTGGTCTCTGCCTCAGCCGAGGTGCGGTGCGATCGCGCGGCGCGCGTGATCGCGCGGCTGAACCTGAGCGAGTGTGCGGAACAGCTCAGAGCGCGCACGCGTTGATGAGCGCCTACAACCATAAGGCCACAGGAGGTTTTCGAAATGACTGACCCGGCGAGAGCCGACATGAAGATCAACGGCGACGGCAGCCTACCCAGCGGCAAGTACGGGGCCGTGACAATCAACGGCGCCGGCACGGTGAACGGAGATATCGACGCCATCACGTTCAAGATCAACGGGACCGGGACGAGCCAGGGACGCGTCGTGGCGCAATCGATCACGGTGAACGGAAGCGGAACGTTTAACGGTGAGGTTCAGGCCGGCGAGATGACCGTGAACGGCGATGCGAGCGTGCGCGACGGCGCTGGCATCGGCCGGCTTGTCGTCAAAGGCAACCTCTCAGTGGGCGGTGGAATCGCTGCGCATCAGATCGAGATCAAGGGCTTCCTGAAGACAGGCGGAGACTGCGAGGCTGAGTCCGTGACGGGTGAAGGCGCCTTCACGATCACCGGGCTGCTCAACGCCGGAGTCATCGACCTGAAGGTTTACGGCCCCTGCTCGGCGAAGGAGATGGGTGGCGAGCGGATCGTGGTGCGCCAGCCCGGCAGCGGATTCTCGAGCTTCACGCAGATATTCACCTTCTGGGCCGAGAAGCGCTTGACTGCCGATACCATCGAAGGCGATGACGTCTGGCTCGAAATCACGACGGCCAAGACGGTGCGCGGAAGGAACATCACCGTGGGGTCGAACTGCGTGATCGATCTGGTCGAGTACTCGGGCACCTACACGCCTCTGGCAAACGCCCAGGTCAAGGAGGTCCGGCAGATCGCGCCGGAAGGCTAGGAGCGGATTCCCGCACTCTAGCCCTGCGCGCGCCAACCCGCGGGCACAAAAGCGCTCGGACATACGTCGCTTAAGAAGCAAGCGCCGCATGCCGGGCGCTTTGCCGTGCAGATCGCGCGGCCGTGCGTGATGAGGTCGTAGTTTACGCGGTGCCAGTGTTCGCGCGGGAAGATGCCCATCAGATCGCGTTCGACCTTGTCCTGGTCGTGCTCGGTGGTCAGTCCAAAGCGGTGCGCGAGGCGGAAGACGTGCGTGTCGACGGCGATGCCTTCGACCTTGCCGAACGCGTTGCCCAGCACAATATTCGCGGTCTTACGCGCCACGCCCGGCAGCGACGTGAGCGCTCCCATGGTATCCGGAACCTGTCCGCCGAACTCGGCGACGATTATCCGACACGTCGCGATGATGTTTTTCGCCTTCTGGTGGTAGAAGCCGAGACTGTGGACGTACTCCTCGACCTCGAGCTGGTCGGCTGCGGCGAGGTCGGCCGGAGTGGGGTAGCGGGCGAACAGCGCCGGCGTCGCCTTGTTCACGCCGTCGTCGGTGGTCTGCGCCGAGAGGATCACGGCGATCAGCAGCTGGTAGGCGCTGGAGTAGTGCAGCGCCGGCTTGGGGTCGCCGTACGCCGCCTCGAGGCGCTCGGCGTAGATGGGCGCGAGCCGCTCACGCTCGGCGGACGGCAGGTTGGGGACGGGCTCGGCAAGATGTGTCGTCTTCACTCGCAAGTCCTCTCGGGCGGGTGCGTTCTTCTGAAGATACCCCATCGATGCAGCCGTTCGCGGCAACGGAGGCTATCCGGCGTGATGCACGAACCACTGCGGGTGCGTCAGCAGAGTCAGTCCCCACAGGAGGAGGAGCAAAGCGCCGGTCAAAACCGCTGTCGAAGGCCCGGCCAACTGGCCGAGCGATCCGGAGACGATGCTGGAGACCGGCATGATCCCCATGAATGCCATGACGAACAACGCCATAACGCGCCCACGGAGCTTGCCGGGCACCGCCGCCTGAATCGAGGTGTTCGTCATTGAGTTGATCGCCATGAGAGCGATTCCTCCAAGTGCGGAGAGGGGAATTGACAGCCAGATCGACCGGGAAAGAGCGAAGCAGATCAGTACCACCCCGAAGGAGAGTACCGCGATGGGGATGATACGCGCGCGGCGTAGGGAGGCCGGCAGGCTCGCAACGACCAGGGCACCCACCAGAGCGCCGAACCCGTTGGCCGCCATGATGAACGCCGTCCAGCGGGGGTAGGCGACGACCGAAGCATTGAGAGTCTCGCTCACGATCGCCGGCAGGAGTGTTATGTAGGGGAAGCCGCAGAGGGTCACCAGTGCGGTGCTGATGAGGAGTACTCCGACCGCACCGTCTGCTTTGGCATAGCGGATGCCCGCCGTGAGTGCCTGCCAGGCTTGCTCGTGTGTCCGCTTGAGTCCAGTACTCCGGGCCTCCGCCTCGAGGCATGGGCGGATAGCGGAGAGTGCGGCGATGACGAAGAGGAAGCTCACTGCGTTGGCGAAGAAGACCCCTGCCATGCCAGCGCCCGCAAGAACGAGCCCTGCCGCGATGAGCGGACCAAACAGGCGCGAGCTCTGAAGCTGTGCCGAGTTCAGAGCGATGCCGTTCATGAGAAACCGACGCGGAATAAGATTCGGCAGCATCGACTGGAATGCCGGCCCCTGGAATGCAACAAAGATGCCGCCAAACAATCCAAGAGAGGCAACCCATAGAAGCGAGGCCAGCGGATTGGATGAGCTCACGACGCCCGTCTTGTAGAGCACACCGAGGGTAGCTGCCTGGCCGAGCAGGACGGCTTGCATCCAGATGAGCATTCGGCGTGAGTCAACGCGGTCGGCGAGCACACCGGCAGGCAAAGACAGGAGAAGAATCGGGATGCCGGAGAGAAAGCCGACCAAACCGAGGTCGAACTCCGATTGGCGAAAAGAGAACACCACGATGCCGAGGGCGTAACTCTGCATCCACGAACCGATGTTGCTGAGCAGGGTACCTGTCAAGAACAACCTGAAATCGTGGTACCGAAGTGAGCCGAACGTACCGAGCTTGACCACGTTCGGTGTTGGGGCGCATGCGTCTGCCCCGCAGGTTTCGAGGTCGATGTCGATGTCTTTTCGGGGTTCATCTGTCATTGGAGAAGTGTAACGCAGTGGATGGGGGACAGTTCCACTTGACCACGTCCCGCATGCGGGTCTAGGCTTGCGTGTCCCGCCCGGCATGCGCCGAAGCGGGCTTTCGTGCTGTTCGCACCGCAAAGGAGCCATTGCCCCATGCTCATCGACCGCCTCGCAGCGTCGTTTGCCACCGCCAAACCCTACGCCACCGTCACCGGACTTCTGAGCGAGGGCGCCGACGCCGCGCTCGCCGCACCCGGTCTCGTGCGTCCCGCGCTCGTCTCGGCGATCTACTCGGCTGCGCCTCGGCCGGTGCTTGTCGTGATGTCGGGCGAAGAGAACGCCGAGAGGTTCTGGCGTCAGGCGGCCGCGCTTCTCGGCCAGGAGCGCGTGCTGCGCTACCCCGATCGCACTGACCTGCCGTGGAGCGACCATGCTCCCGCCCTCGCCGAGGTGGGTGCCCGCTCACGTGCGCTCTACGCGCTCGACAAGAACTCGCCCGTCATCGTGGTGGCCTCGGCGCGGGCGTTTCTGCGCGCGGTGCCGCCGCAAGGAAGCCACGTCTTCGAGCCGCTCGCGCTGGCGCAAGGTGCGGTGCTTGACCTCAAGGAGGCTGCCTCGCAGCTTGCCCGCATGGGCTACGAGCGCGTCGAGACCGCCGAGGAACCCGGGCAGTTTGCGGTGCGCGGAGGTGTGCTGGATGTCTTCGGCGCCGACGAGAGCGCTCCTGTGCGCGCCGAGCTCTTTGGCGACGAGATTGAGACGCTGCGCCGCTATGTGCCTTCAACCGGCCAGACCATCGGCACCGCCGAACCCGCGCACATCCACCCCTGCCGCGAGATGGCGCTTTCCTCCCGTGCCGCCGAGTTCGCCGAGAAGACCCTGGCCGAGAAGGCCCGCCGCGACCCGGAGTCGGCGCACGATCTGGAGCGCATCCGCCAGGGCGTCTACTTCAACGGCATCGAGAAGTACCTGCCGCTGTTCTACAAGCGGGTCGGGATGCCTACCGAGTATCTCGGTTCCGACACGCTCGTCGTCGTGGCTGAGCCGCGTTCGCTCTTCGACGACACCGTGCGCCGCACCGAGGAGCTTGAGCCGCTCGCGAAGGCGGCGGGCGTTTCGCTCTCAGGACTCTATATCCCACCCGCGCAGCTCGACTTTGGCGCCCGCCAGCGCCTGACGCTGCTTTCGCTGCACCGCGCTGGCGCCGGGGTCGACGCGCAGTTCTCGGCACGGCGTCCCGAGGTCTCCGGCGGCGAAGAGAGATTCGTCGGCGGCGTGCGCTCGCTTCTGTCGGCCGGCTACGCGGTTGCGATCGCCGTTCCCGACCGCCGGGTGCGCGGTCGTCTGCGCGATACGCTGGTCGAAGCCGGCCTCGCTGTGTCGGTCGAGCGCGACCATGCGGAGCATGCGGACGCCGAAGGTGCTCACGACTCCCAGCCGCTTTCCCGCACCCGGATCGACCTGAGCGATGCGGACGTTCCCGCAGGCTACGTCGTTGCCGAGGCGCACGTCGCGGTGATCTCGGTCGACGACATCCACCCGAGGTCTGCCACACGCCGAGCGCGCAGGCAGATCGACCCCACGCAGTTCACGTTCTCGTTCTCGCCCGGCGACTACGTCGTCCACGCCACGCACGGCATCGCGCTGTTCAGCGAGATGGTGCGCCAGGAGGTTCTCGGCCAGGAGCACGATTACCTGCTGCTCGAGTACGCCAAGGGCGACAAGCTCTACGTGCCGGTCGAGCAGATCGACCGCATCACCAAGTACGTGGGCCCGGACGGTAGTGCCCCCAAGGTCACACGCCTGAACACCGCCGACTGGACGCGTTCGACCGGCCGTGCCCGCGTCGCCGCTCGCAAGCTCGCGTTCGATCTGGTCGACCTGTACGCACGCCGCTCCACCGTCACCGGCTACGCTTACAGTGCGGACACGACGTGGCAGTGCGAGATGGAAGCCGCGTTCCCGTACGAGGAGACGCCCGACCAGCTCGCTGCCATCGCCGACGTGAAAGCCGACATGGAGTCCGACAAGCCGATGGACCGTTTGATCTGCGGCGACGTGGGCTACGGCAAGACCGAGGTCGCCATCCGGGCGGCGTTCAAGGCCACGCAGGACGGCAAGCAAGTCATGGTTCTGTGCCCGACGACGATTTTGGCGCAGCAGCACTTCACCAACCTTTCCGAGCGATTCGCGCCGTTCGGCGTGAGGGTCGAGGTTCTCTCGCGTTTCCGCAGTGATGCGCAGCAGCAGGTCGCCCTTGAGGGGTTTGCTGCGGGCCCGGTGGATGTGATCGTGGGGACGCACAGGCTGCTGTCCCGCGACGTCGCGCCTCGGGACCTAGGACTCGTCATCATCGACGAGGAACAGCGGTTTGGCGTCGAACACAAGGAGCACATCAAGAACCTGCGCGAGCAGATCGACGTGCTGGCGCTCTCGGCAACGCCCATTCCGCGCACGCTGCAGATGTCGCTCTCGGGCGTTCGCGACATGAGCGTCATCGATACGCCGCCGGCAAACAGGTTTCCGGTCAACGTGCATGTGGGCGAGTGGGACGAGGACGTCGTGTCGGGAGCGGTGCGGCGCGAATTGGAGCGCGGCGGGCAGGTCTACTACGTCTCGAACCGCGTCAAGACCATCGACGACGCTGTGCGGCGCGTGCTGACGGCGGCCCCCGAAGCGCGTATCGGCGTGGCGCACGGGCAGATGTCGGAGCGCGAGCTCGAGCGCGTCATGGAGGCGTTTTCCGCCAACGAGATCGACGTGCTTGTCGCGACGACCATCATCGAGTCGGGCATCGACAACCCACACACCAACACGCTCATCATCGAGGACAGCCAGCGCCTCGGCTTGGCGCAGCTCTACCAGCTCAAGGGCCGCGTAGGCCGCAGTCATGTCAAGGCGTACGCGTACTTCCTCTTCCCCCGCACGGCAGCGCTTACCGAGACTGCGATCGAGCGTCTGACAGCCATCGGCGAGAACACCGAGCTTGGCAGCGGCATCAAGATCGCCATGCGCGACCTCGAGATCCGCGGCGCAGGCTCGCTTCTGGGCGCCGAGCAGTCCGGCCAGCTCTCGGCGGTCGGCTTCGACCTGTTCGCGTCCATGCTCGCCGACGCGGTCTCCGAAGCGCGCGGCGAACCCGTCTCGGCGCATCCTGACATCCGCGTGGACCTGCCGATTTCTGCATTCATCCCCGAGGCGTTCGTGGAAGCTGCCGACGAACGTGTGCGCTACTATCGCCGCCTCGCCGGATCGCCCTCGATCGAGGCGGTCGACGCCGTTGCGACGGAGCTGGCCGAGCGCTACGGCGTGCTGCCGGAACCGACCAGGAACCTCGTCGATATCTCGCGCATCAAGGCGCTTGCCGCAGACGCGGGGGCGACGAACATCGCGGTCGTGCGGCGGCGTCTTACCATCGCTCCGCTGACGCTTTCCGACGAGACGCGCGGCCAACTCGCCAAACGCGGAGCCGTGTGGATCGAGCGGGAGCGCAAACTTGCGATGCCCCTGGGCTATGGAGAGTCTGTGACGGCGGGGGCTCTCGGCATGCTGGATGCTATACTTTCGTGAACTCATCAACCATGTCAGGAGGACTCCGACAGTGAAGTCCACCCGTTTTGTCTGTGCGCTGGCTGTCTGCGGGCTGCTGCTCGGTGCCCTCGGACTGGCGGGATGCAAGTCTGCCGAGTCCGACGTCGCCGCTAGGGTTGATGGGCAGGTCGTCACCGAGACCGAACTCAACACCCAGCTCGACCAGCTCAAGAAACAGTATCCGGATATGTTCAGCGGCACCGATTCCGCCACTGTCACGCTCGAATACCGGCAGACGCTTCTGGACAGCATGATCGACGAGATCCTGCTTGCGAAGGCTGCGAAGGACGCCAAGATCACCGTATCAGCCGACGAGGTCCAGGCACAACTCGACCAGCTCAAGAGCGGTTTTTCCGATCCGACGCAGTTTGATGCCGCGCTCAAGAGCGCAGGCTTCACGCTGGCAACTCTCAAAGCAAAGATCGAAAGCCAGCTGACCACGCAGAAGCTCATCGACTCGCTGTCACCGGGCACGAACGTTTCCGACGTCGAGGTCCAAGACTACTACGACAAGCACAAGACCGACTACTACCAGAAGGCCGCCAAGCGAGCCTCGCACATCCTCTTCAAGCCGGAAGACAAAGCCACTGCCGAGAAGATCTTGGCGCAGCTCAAGGCGGGCGGGGACTTTGCGGCTCTGGCAAAGCAGTACTCGATAGACACTGCGAGTGCGGTTAACGGCGGCGATCTTGGCTGGCCCACGGCGCCCTACGTGACCGAGTTCCAGGCAGGACTCGACAAGCTCGGCAAGGGGCAGATGTCCGGTTTGGTCGAATCGCCGTACGGATGGCACATCATCCTGGTGACCGATACTCGTGAGGCAAGCCAGCAGCCGCTCTCCGCGGTTCGCACCCAGATAGAGCAGACGATCCTCGCGCAGCGGCGCACGGACGCCTACCAGAACTTCCTCGCAGGGTTGCGCAAGAAGGCCACGATCGAGATCGTCGACGCCGAGCTCAAAGCGGCGGCCGAGAAGGCCAGCTCATCAACGACAGCGACCGCCCAATAGCGCCGCGCCGGGCACCACAGGCTGGGGGGAACGTGAGCCACGGGTTCGACGATTTTGTGAAACTGATCGCGGTGCTGCGTGCGCCCGACGGGTGTCCCTGGGACCGCGAGCAGACCCACCGTTCCATCGCCAAGAACATGGTCGAGGAGGCCTACGAGGCTGTTCACGCCATCGAGACCGACGACGTTCGTGAGCTTCGCGAGGAGCTGGGCGACGTCTTGCTCCAGGTGGCGCTGCACGCGCAGATCGCAGCCGACGCAGGCGAGTTCACCATCGACGATGTCGTCGCTTCCATCGCCGAGAAGATCGTGCGGCGCCATCCCCACATTTTTGCCGATGCCGCTGCGGACACGCCTTCGGAAGTGCTCGCGAACTGGGACCGCATCAAGTCCGCCGAGCGCGCCGAGAAGCGCCAGGGTCTGCTCGACACCGTCCCGCATGCGCTCCCGGCGCTCATGCTCGCAGAGGCGATTTCGCGCAAGGCTGTCTCGGCGGGGTTCGAATGGGATACTCTCGACGGTGTGTGGGCGAAGGTGCACGAGGAGATCGACGAACTCAAGGCGACCGAGCCGGGTAGCCCCGAGGCAGCCGACGAGATCGGCGACGTGTTGTTCTCGGTCGTGAACCTCGCGCGCAAACAGGGTATCGACGCCGAAACGGCGCTGAGGGGGACGTGCGACAAGTTCCGCTCACGCTGGTCGGCGATGGAGAGCGCGGCGGCTGCACAAGGACGCGATGTCGCCGAGCTCTCGCTTGAAGAACAGGAAGCGCTGTGGCAACTGGCCAAGCGCGAAGAGAAGGGGTAGCAGAAGCATGAGCATCATCACCGACGTATACGCTCGCGAGATCCTCGATTCACGGGGCAACCCCACGGTTGAGGTCGAAGTCGTCCTCGACGACGGCTCCTTCGGCCGCGCTGCGGTACCGTCCGGCGCCTCGACCGGCGCTTTCGAGGCCGTCGAGCTTCGCGACGCCGAGTCAGCGCGCTACCTGGGCAAGGGCGTGCGCGCCGCGGTTGACAACGTCAACGGCCCGCTCGCCGACGAGATCCTCGGTCTGGACGCCACGGACCAGCGCATGATCGACGCGGCGATGATCGACATGGACGGCACGGCGAACAAGGGTGCCATGGGCGCCAATGCCATCCTCGGCGTGTCGCTTGCCGTGGCACGTGCGGCAGCGGAGTCCACCGAGCTCACGTTCTACAGCTACATCGGCGGGGCGAACGCTCACGTGCTGCCAGTGCCGATGATGAACATTCTCAACGGCGGCGCGCATGCCGACAACAACGTCGACCTGCAGGAGTTCATGATCATGCCGGTCGGCGCCTCGACGTTCGCCGAGGGCCTTCGCTGGTGTGCCGAGATCTACCACACGCTCAAAGGCGTACTGAAGAAGCGCGGTCTGGCCACCGGCGTTGGTGACGAGGGCGGTTTTGCGCCCGACCTGGCCAGCAACGAAGAGGCGCTACAGCTCATCGTCGAGGCGTGCCTGGCAGCCGGTTACACGCCCGGCGAGCAGATCCGCTTCGCGCTCGATCCCGCGTCCACCGAGTTCTTCGACGCCGAGCGCGGTGTCTACATGCTTGCAGGCGAAGGCCGCGAGCTCACGTCCGCAGAGATGGTCGACTTCTGGGAAGGCCTTGTTGACCGCTACCCGATCATCTCGATCGAGGACGGCATGGCCGAGGACGATTGGGACGGCTGGAAGCTGCTCACCGATCGCTTGGGCAAGCGCATCCAGCTCGTGGGCGACGATCTGTTCGTGACCAACACCGAGCGCCTGCGTAAGGGCATCGCGCTGGGCGTGGCCAACTCGATACTCGTCAAGCTCAACCAGATCGGCTCGCTCACCGAGACGCTCGATACCATCGAGATGGCCAAGCAGGCCGGCTACACGTGCGTCATCTCGCACCGCTCGGGCGAGACCGAGGACACCACCATTGCCGACCTCGCCGTTGCCGTGAATGCCGGCCAGATCAAGACCGGCGCGCCTGCGAGGAGCGACCGCGTTGCGAAGTACAACCAGCTCCTCCGTATCGAGGAGGAGCTCGACGATTCCTCCGAGTACTTGGGTATGAATGCGTTCTACAACCTGAGGTAGAAACGAACTTCACTGCAGGTCCGACGGGAGGCGAGTGTGCGTCGCACGAAGATCATCGCCACCGTCGGGCCTGCTACCGATGCGCCCGGAGTACTTGAGGCGGTTCTGGCCGCGGGCGTCGACGTTGTGCGGCTCAACGCCGCGCATGGCACTGCCGATGAACTCGCCGCGCGGTATGCGGCGGTGCGCGAGACGGCCCGGCGTATCGGCCGCGAGATCGGTGTGCTGGTCGATCTTCCCGGAGCCAAGCTGCGCCTCGGCCCGATCGCCGAGGGCACCACGCTTGCGGCGGGGGAGCCGTTCACGCTGCTTGCGGAGGCACCCCCAGACGATGCGGTCGGCGACGCGCGCGGCGCTTTCCTCACCTACCCGGGACTGGCTGCGGACGTCACGGTCGGAGACCGCGTGCTGTTCGACGACGGCCGCATCGAGCTCGTCGTCACCGGTGTCACGGGCCGCGACGTCATCACCCGAGTGGTAAGCGGCGGGCCGATCTCAAGCGGGAAGGGCGTCAACGTTCCCGGTGTCACCCTCGGCGCGGAAGCTATCACGCCTCGGGACCGCGCCGTGCTGGAGTGGGCGCTGCATGTGGGCGTCGACTTCATCGGCCAGTCGTTCGTGCGCTGCGCCGCCGATGTTGACGCGATGCGCGCCCTGATGCCACCCGGTCGTGCGATCCCCATCATTGCCAAGATCGAGAAGCACGAGGCCGTTCCGGTGATCGCGGGAATCGTCTCGGCGGCCGATGCGGTCATGGTCGCGCGCGGTGACCTCGGCGTGGAAACTTCACCCGAGGAGGTCCCGGTCATTCAGCGGCGCATCATCGCCGCAGCCCGGGCAGCAGGCAAGCCGGTGATCGTCGCCACTCAGATGCTGGAGTCGATGACCTCAGCTGCGCGCCCCACGCGCGCGGAGGCCAGCGACGTTGCCAACGCGATCTTCCAACGCGTCGACGCGTGCATGCTCTCCGCCGAGACGGCCGTCGGTCGCTATCCCGCCGAAGCGGTTCAGACGATGGCGCGCATCGCCGCCACGGCCGAGGCCGACATCGTCGTTACGCCGCAGGAGAGTCCCGCCGAGCGCAGCGCGAGTGTGCAGCAGGCGGTCAGCGCGGCGGTCTGCAGTCTCGCCGCCGACCTGCGCCTCGCCGCGATCGTGACCGTCACCCGCTCGGGTGCCACGGCGCTTGCGGTCTCGCAACACCGCCCGGCATCCCCCATCATCGCCGTCACGCCCTCCGCCCAAGTCGCCTGCAGGCTCAGCCTCGTGTGGGGAGTGCGCACGCTGGTCGTTCCCTTTGCCAAAGACACCGACGCGCTCTTCGACAGCGCTGCGGAGATGCTGCTAGGGGCTGGTCTGGCGGAACTGGGGTCGTGGATCGCGATCACCGCAGGCAGGGGGCCTGTCGAATCCGGAAGCACGGACTTGATCTTCGTACGCCAAGTCTAGCTTTCTGGGGATGCCCCGAATGAGGACAGACTCCTTTGGCGTGTGCTACTATTTGGCCCAAGTACGGTTGATTTGACCGTCCCCAATCGCTGGCCTGCATATTGGACTCTGAGGGTATGACACCGAAGAATACGCAGCAAGGGGCTTCAGCGAACGCACGTCGGGTACCCGAAAAGAGGGGAACCCGCGCCGCGTCGTTTTCGGCCTCCCCAAAAACCCCAAGCGTTTCCGCACGTCGTGGTGCGCCCGTTCCTGCCGCTGTGCGTGATGTGCGCAAGAAGCGCAAGACGGCGCCTGGCCGCAAGTCCACCGGAAGCCGTTTCGGCTGGGCGATTCCGGTCGTTGCGCTCCTGATTGCGGTTGTGTTCGTTGCGAGCTACTATCCGGTGGCCAGAGTGCAGTACCACGAGCTGAGGGAGAAGGCGCAGCTGGAGGCTCAGCTCAAGGCGGTGCAGGATCGAAACGCCAGACTCAAATCGCAGGTCGCGAGCCTTGAGACCACCGCAGGGGTCGAGGAGTACGCACGATCAGAGCTGGGCATGGTGATGCAGGGGGAGAATGCGGTCATCGTGGTCGACAGCAGCACGGGCACATCAACCGCCTCGGCGGCAAAGTCATCCGACGCGGATGTTGCACCCGGCTCGGAGCAGCCCATCGGACCGTGGACGGCGTTTCTCGATCTTGTGTTCGGAGTCGAGTGAGCGCCGACGAACGACTGCTGGTAGCAGCTCAGGTCGGCAGGGCGCCGCGCGAGCCATGGCGGACGGCGGCGCGCTGCACGTGGGGATTCCCGACCGCGATCGTTTCGCCTTCGCGTCTGGCCGACGGCACTCCGTTCCCCACGTACGCATGGCTGACGTGCCCGTGTCTTGCCGAGTTTGCGAGCGCCCGAGAGTCCGCGGGAGCCGCTGCCGAGTGGGCGGCGCGCGCAGCTGACGATCCCGTGCTCGCGCAGTCGCTGCGCGATGCGGACGCGGCTGTGCGCGCGCTGCGCGTCCAGGAGTCCGGCGGCGAGGACGCATGCGAGAGCGTCGGGCTTGCAGGTCAGCGCGATCCGCTCGGCGTGAAGTGTCTGCACGCGCACATGGCGCTTGCGCTGGTGGGCGTGGATGATCCGGTCGGCTCGGCGGAACTGGGCGCCATGGAAGATGACGTATGCCCGGATGCACGATGCAGGAAGCTTGCCGCAGATGCGGCCGCGGGAGGGTAGAACGATGGCAACCACACGGCGCCTCGGCGCAATCGACATAGGAACCGTTACGACGCGACTACTCGTGGCCGACGTGAGTGACGACGGCGTGGCCGAGGTCGCGCGCAGCACCGACATCACGCACCTCGGAGAAGGTCTTACCGCGACAAGGCGGCTTTCCGACGCCGCCATGCGCCGCGTCGCCGACGTGATCGCGCGCTACTCGGCGAACATGCGCGAACTCGGCGTCGAGCACGTGACAGCGCTTGCGACCAGCGCAAGCCGCGATGCCGAGAACGGCGGAGAGTTTCTCGCGCTCCTCGCCGAGAACGGCGTCACTCCCGAGATCATCCCGGGCGAACGCGAGGCGCGTCTTGCGTTCATCGGCGCGACGTCCACGCTTCCCGCCGAGGACGACCTGCTGGTCGTGGACCTCGGCGGTGGGTCGACCGAGCTGGTATTTGGTCACGTGCGCGAGACGGACGATGGCGTGAATGAGCCCGAGGTTGCGAGCGCCCGATCTGTGGATGTGGGGAGCAAGCGGATCACGGAGATGTTCTTGCACTCGGATCCACCCACACCCGCCGAGATCGCGAATGCCCGGGCTTGGATTGTGGAACAGATGCGGCCGTACTTCGACGCCCTTCGCGAGCGGCCGCGCCTCATGGTGGCGCTTGCGGGCACGGCGACGACGCTCTCGGCGATTCATCAGGGGCTCGCGGTCTACGATCCGGCGCGCGTGCACCTCTCGACGCTAAGCGGGTCGGATCTGGCAGACCTGCTGGAGATGCTTGCAGCTCTGCCGCTTGCCGAGCGAGCCAGAGTCGTGGGTCTGGATCCGGGGCGAGCGCCGGTCATTGTCGCCGGAGCGCTCATTCTCGAGACGGTGGTGGCGCTCGCGGGACTCGCCGCGACGTTGGTGAGCGAGCATGACATCCTATATGGCATACTTCTTGACACCTACAGCGGGCTGTAGCGGATCGCCGATGGCGGCACCGCGAACTAAAGGCCTCGCTTGAGCAATCGCACATGGCGGCGTATCCGAATTGGCACAGGAGGGGGTCTTAAAAACCTCTAGGCGAAAGCCTATGTGGGTTCGAATCCCACCGCCGCTACCATGTGTGAGTTGAGCCACGCGCCGGCCATCGTTAGTCTTCTTCGCTCGGTCCGGTCGCGCTGTCGTGACATGCAGCGCAGGTGTATGTCGAGTAGCCGTTCGGGTGACAGTTCACGCACGCGAAACTCCTGTACGTGTGTTCTCCGCCCGGAATCGCGCCATGTGTGAACGTCGCGGAGGCCCATGGCCGACTCGGTGTGTGACACGAGACGCAGCTGGTTCCGTAGTGGTTCGCGGGCGCCGCATGGCATGAGGCGCAGTCGGCACGCGATGGGTGCGTGAACACCCAAGCAGGCCCCACTTTGTGGCAGACCGCACAGTCGGTCGAGCGACCAGTGTGACTTGCGCGCGCCGGGTGGCACGTGACGCAATCAGTCCTGCCGGTCGGGTGAATGAACACAAATGCCGTCCCGACCGCGTGGCAGATCGCGCAGTCAGTCGACCGACCTGCGTGGCTCGCGGGAGCCGTGTGGCAGGCAGTGCAATCGGTTCTGGCGGTGGGGTGCGTGAACACAAACGCCGCGCCCACTTGGTGGCAGATCGCGCAGTTGGTTGGCCGGGTCACGTGGCTTGCCGGAGCGGTGTGACACGTTGCGCAATCGGTCCTATTGACCGGGTGGGTGAACACGAACTTCGAACCGGGTGCATGGCAAAGGGAGCAGTCTTTCGGCCGGCCTTTGTGGGCGGCGGAAGCTGTATGGCATGAGGAGCACGGGATCTTCGACATCACATGACAGCGAGAACACGCGACCGTGATGTGTCCCGCCAGATCGGCCATGCCGCCGTCAATGCTTGTCGCTCCGGCAGTACCCGTGCTCGGCAGTGAGCGCCCACTGTAGATTCCCGCTGCAACCAGATCCGCGGTAGTCACCGCATGCCCTGCGTTCATGTGACACATCGTGCACGCCCCGCGCTGCTCATGCTCGTCGTGGGAGAAGCCCGGAATACTCACGGTCACCAACGGGTGACAGCGCGCACATCGTGCGTCGGGTACGTTGGGCGGAGTGGCTAGAGGGAAGCTGTAGTTGCCTCGCAGGTGCGAAATGACCTCGCCCAGTGCCACGAATTTATGAGTGAGCCGCGCGATTCCCGGATCGACGTGGCACTCGACGCAGGCGGTCTGACTGTGAGTGCCGTGCTCCCATGCGGCTACGAAAGGCTTCATTTCATGGCAGGTTGCGCAAAACGACGGAGCGTCTGTCGCGCGTGCTACGGCGACGAACGCCGCGCCCATTATGAGGACCCCAGCGAGGAGGATCGCAAGCAGCACCCAAGTGCGACGCGGTGCACGAGACCGACGCTGCGGGCGGGTCGAGGCATCGGAATCGGCAGGGCGCATCTATGTGGGCTCCCGTCGGATGGAGGCAGTTACTGCCCAGAAGATGCCCCCCGAAGTGGTTCAGCAAACGGCCGAGGGAGGATCGCTGGTTGACACTCTTGCCGAGCGTACGCAGAATGCCACAAGGAAGTTTGCAGGGTCGTGGGGAGTATTGGATGATGCGTTCTCGGATAGTCATTGTCGGCTTGGTGGCTGTGTTGCTCTTGCCGCTCGCCGGCTGCTCGAACATCAAATCGGCGTTGACGCCAGGGTCCAAGGTCGTGTCTCAGGAGGCGACGGTGGCAGCGGTCGGAGCACCGGTCGTTGGCACTCTGACCGGCATCCCTTCCGGGGTCCCGATATGGCCCGGGGCCAAGGTTCTGTCGTCGGGCACGACGAAGACTGCATCCGGTGCGGTGTCTTGGAATGCCACGCTCAGCACCGGCGACCCCTACAAAGACGTCCTGAACGGGATGGGTGCCGGATTGAAGGCGAGCGGCTGGACCGTGGATTCCCAGGACATCGGTACGGCGACTGCCGCGGCCAATCTGCTGAGCCTCACAAAGGGCAGTTCGCAGGGCATCTGTTCGCTCTCCGAGAACGCCGATAAGACCACCACGATCGACATCATCATTACGCCGTAGCTTGAGACCGCTCGTCGCATCAAGAAGACGCAGAAAGCCGTCGCAATCTGCGACGGCTTTCTTGATCCCGGCACCCCTTGTTCACTCGTCTGTCCGGTAGCGAAAACAACGCCAAGTCGCGATGCTCGGGGGGATTTTCCTCCAATTGAGAACGGCGGTTCTTGCGTCTGATACGATTACGCCTTGGCGACCGGTTTGCTCGGCTGCCTGCACCGCCGATCTGTCGCAAGCTTGGGAGGGTCATGATCGGGTTCGAGCTCTACCTGAAGCGAAATTCAAAGAAGTTCGATGAGTACCTCGCATCGTTTTACTCGGGAGGTGCGCATCCCGACATGGGGCGGTACCTCTATAGCCCGCTGTCGGCCTATATCGCCAATGCGGGCAAGCGCCATCGCCCTCTCATCTGTCTTCTCGCTTGCGAGGCCGTCGGCGGGAATCCGGACAAGGCGCGTGCGGCCGCAGCTGCCATCGAGCACTTCCACACCGCGGCGCTCATTCACGACGACATCGAGGACTCCTCGGCCACCCGCCGAGGAGAACCGTGCCTGCATATTCGCGAGGGCGAGGCGCTGGCTATCAATGCGGGTGACCTTGCGCTCGCACTCGTGACCGGCAGCGTCGTTCACGATGAGGGTCTCGACGACGCCACCAAACTCAGGGTGCTTTCCGAGCTCATCGATATGACCACTCGGACCATCGAGGGCCAGGCGCTCGACATTGGCTGGGCACGCGACAACCGATTCGACCTCACCCTCGATGACTATCTACTGATGGCGAATCACAAGACGGCGTTCTACTCGGGCGCGATCCCACTGGCGATCGGTTCGATCATCGGCTGTGGCACCGAGGCGCAGACTAGGATCCTGCGCGCCTTCGGCATGGCGTGCGGACTTGCGTTTCAGATTCAGGATGACGTGCTGAACCTGGTTGGCACCAAAGAATCCACCAAGAAGGACTTCCGCAGCGACATCACCGAGGGTAAGCGCACTCTGGTCGCTGTCCATGCGATCCAGAACTCGGCACAGCGCGAACGGCTGCTGACGATCCTGTCGGCCAGCGAGATTGATACTGCCGTTCTCGCCGAGGCGGTCGCCATCATGCAGCGCAGTGGATCGATCGATTTCGCAAACAAATATGCCGAGGATCTGGTCCTCAACGCCAGAGTGGAACTCGAACGCGAACTCCCGAAGTCCAAAGCGCGTGATTTATTGGCCTCAATGGGGGATTTCTTTATCAACCGACAGAGTTGAGGCAACCATGCAGGCGATCTCCGTTTCCGAGCACATCCATTGGGTTGGTGCCATCGACTGGAACCTACGTGATTTTCACGGTTTCGAGACACCTCGCGGCACGACCTACAACGCCTATCTTGTCCTTGGCGAGGGCAAGATCGCGCTCATCGATACGGTGAAACTGCCGTTCGTGCCCGAGCTGCTCGAACGCATCACCGAGGTTGTCCCGCTCGACCGCATCGACTACATCGTGGTCAACCATGTGGAGCCTGATCACAACAGCGGCCTGCGCGCGGTCATGGAAGTGATGCCGCAGGCAAAGGTCGTCGCGAGTTCCGGCGGAGTGCGGGGAATCGCCGCGTACCACGGGCCGGACCTCGAGGTATCGGCAGTGGGCGAAGGCGACACGATCGACCTGGGCGGCAGGACGTTGCAGTTTCTCCCCATGCCGATGGTCCACTGGCCCGACTCCATGTTCACCTACTGTGCCGAAGAGTGCGTGCTCATGCCCAACGATGCCTTCGGCCAGCACTTGGCGTCCTCGGAGAGATTCGCCGATGAGGTCGGGCTGGATCTGGCGATCGAGGAGCTGACGATCTACTACGCGAACATCCTGATGCCCGTCTACAAGCCGGTTGCCAAGGCCCTCGCGAAGCTCGCGGAGAAGGGCTGGCAGTGCGGTACGATCGCGCCTTCGCACGGAGTCATCTGGCGCGGTGCCGACGTAGCGGCCGCCGAAGACGTCTACGCGAGGCTCGTAGCGGGCGAGACCCACGACAAGCTGGTCGTGGCGTATTCGACGATGTGGGGTTCGACCGACGTTCTTGCGCACGAGATCGCCGATGGGGCAACCGAGGCCGGTGTCGACGTCCACCTCTTCGACCTCGCGGTAACGCCGATATCGACCGTGACTAGGCAATTGCTTGATTCTCGCGCGCTGCTCCTAGGTTCGCCCACGTTGCACCACGGGATGCTGTTCCGTGTCGCCGGCTATCTTCAGTACATGGCTGGGCTTGCCCCGCAAGGCAAGCTCGCCGGCGTGTTCGGCTCCTTCGGCTGGTCGGGCGAGGGCACCAAACAGATGGCCGAGCGCCTGACCGCGATCGGCTTTGAGATGCCGGAGGCGGCATTCGCCTGCCGATACCGGCCGACAGAGGAAGACCTAGCGTCTGCAAGGGCATGGGGGAAGCGCTTCGGCGAACTCGCGAAGGCGCGCGGCGAGGGATAGGGACAAGACATGCGACTGGGGTTTCTCGGCACGGGTGCGGCTAACGGTGTGCCTTCGTTCTACTGCGACTGCGTTGCTTGCAAGGAGGCCGAGACCAACCCGGCTTCTCGGCGCACTCGGTGCGGAATTCTGGTGCAAGGGGAGCAGAACACGCTGGTCGACGCATCACCTGACTTGCGTGGGCAGCTGTTACGCGAGGGGATCGACCGCATCGACAACCTCATCCTGACGCACACGCATTTCGACCACGTCGGTGGGCTGCCGGAACTGGAGTTCTACGTCCGGCTGCGGCGCAGAGCCACCATACCCGCGTATATGACCCGAGAGAGCGCAGAGTGGCTCCATTCGGCCCTCGGCTACATGGAGGATTGTCTCGACGTCCGGCTTCTGGATGTCGGCGATGCGATCGAACTGGACGGGGTCACCTACACGGCACTCGAGGTGACGCATGGGGCAGGCACACTCGGCTTCCTGATGGAGACGCCGGAGGGTCGCCGGACGGCCTATCTTCCCGATACGGGCCCCTTGCCTGCCGAGACGGCGGCAGCGGTGGCGGGAGTCGACGCACTGATTCTGGGCGCGACGTTCTTCGGCGAGAATTGGATGCCAGAGGATCACCTCTCGGTGGATGAGGCGATCGAGATTGCGTTGGGTCTTCGGGTGAAGGAACTGTACCTGACGCATGTCTCGATGCATTACGACTCGCCGATGACCGGCCCAGAGCTGGAAGCCCACCTGCAGGACCGCGGAGACCATCTCCACCTCGCGCATGACGGCCTTCGGATCAGCATCTAGGCTGGGATCTGGGTCCGATCGGGCGTGCCCGGCCGATGTTTGTGCGTTCTGACTCAACGCGGAGTTGACGGTCGATCCGCGAGCGGGTGCGTGATGTTCTTGCACTCAACCGGCACGCCGTCTTCAGGAGCTTTCGAGCGAAAGCCGCAGGGGTTGGCGCACAGCATGCCACTGCTCTCGCAGTGGACGATTGGTGGCACGGCGAGTTCTGTCACATCGAAGCCACATGTCCGGCAGGACTTTCTGGTGGGGTTTTCTGAGATCTCGATGTCGAAGATGCCATATGTTTTGCACCGCAGGCAGAGGACCGTCGTCATTCTGGGTGGCTTACAACCGCCGCACAGAGGGTTACAGGCCAAACACATAGGGCACCTCCTTCAAATGTCCTGACATCGCTCCGGGTTGTCTCGACACGTCGTCGATCGCCATGGCGCGGCTTGCATCAGCATGGCGCCAGTATAGGTCAATGCGGTCATATAGCCGCCGATAGCACGAAGTTGATTAGCCTGTCGCCACGCTTCGTGGCAAGAATCGACGTCTTCATATGATTCGGCAACCGCGGCGTTGCTGTACGTTGGACTAGGGTCGGAGTGGCGACGGAGAGAATTTTCGCCTTGGTAAGGGTTCTTGGAAGTCTCTAAGGCTGATCTCCGTGTTGCTTCTGTCCAGAGTACGGTCCGGCACTACCCGAAAAAGGAGAGTAGCAGCATGTGTTTCCGGCCAGCAGCAATTAAGAAAGGGAACAAATGCACGAAATGTCAGACCATCAACCCCGACGGCGTTGAGACGTGCTCGAATTGCGGAGAGGCACTCCCAAAGCTGGCTGCTCCTCCCGGCGTGAAGGCCCCCGGCGCCCCCGGGATGAGTGCGCCCGGTGCGGTTCCTCCCCCAGGCACGCCAAAGGCACCGCCCTCTGGCCCGAAGATGCCTCCGGCGCCGCCGCAGGCTTGAGATCGACCTAGCGCCGAGCCCCGTCGTTCGTTTGCCGCGGCTCGGCGCTAGGGTTTCCGGCGGAAGGGTCGATTCTCGTGGTTGCCGAGAATAACCCCCCTAACCCTCAAGGGTGATTCTCTGCCCTGGACCAGCCCCTATACTTGCCGAACAGGATGCTCTTGGATCCCTCACGGGTCTCTCGGCGATGTGTAGGCTGAACCGTGTATCAGCCCCAGAGGCTGATGCCGGGGCCGCAAGATAAGCATCTCGATGCGATGGCGCGGCGGTGATTCTTCGGTATGTTTCGATGGCGTGCAACAGCTTGCAGGTTGGCAAGAACACAGGAGGAAACGTGAAGCTGGAAGACATTGATCTCACTGACCCAGGGATCGTGGTGAAAAAGTCGAGTTGTTACTTTTGTCACCAGAACTGTGGCGTTCTCGCGTACGTCAAAGATGGCGACGTACTTGCGATCGAGGGCGACCCGAACCATCCCACGAACCAAGGCGCTCTGTGTTGCAGGGGCAACATAGCGCTGAAGCATCTGAACCACCCCGCTCGAATCAACAAGCCCCTCAAGCGAGTGGGCGAACGCGGCGCCAACCAGTGGGAGGAGATCCCTTGGGAGACCGCGCTGGACGAGATCGCGGAGAGGCTTGCTGCGATCAAAGATGAGTTCGGAGCAGAAGCGGTTGCCACTGCCGGCGGAACGCTGCGCACTGACGACTGGGCGCGCCGCAGGTTCATGAACCTCTTCGGCAGCCCCAACGGTTTTCACAATGCCCTTTTGTGCTGGATCCCGACGTTCATGGTCGAAACCGCGATCTCGGGATGGAGCCCTTTCGAGACCGACCTGATGAACAGCCGCGTGATCGTGCTGTGGGGGCAGAACCCCGGTGCCTCAGGCATGCCTGGAATGCGCGGCCTCACCGATCTGCAGAAGCGCGGCCTGAAGATCATCTGTATCGACCCGAGGTATACCGAGACAGCGGCGCATGCCGACATGTGGCTTCCGCTTCGTCCGGGTTCAGACGGCGCACTTGCGCTGGCATGGCTCAACGTCATCATCTACGAGGGTCTCTACGACGCCGAGTTCGTCAACAACTGGTGCGTGGGCTTCGAGGAGCTTGCAGCTCACGTCGCGCAGTACACGCCGGAGTGGGCAGCGCCCCTGACATGGCTTGACCCTGAGCTCATTCGCGAGAGCGCCAGGATGTATGCAACGACCAAGCCCGGCAACATCCAGTGGGGCAACTCGGTCGACCAGATCGGCCAGGCTGCGGGAGCGGCTATGCACGCTCGTGCCCTGCTTCGTGCGATCACCGGCAACCTGGACTGCCCAGGCGGCGACGTCATGACCGGCCCGAGCCTCGAGTACGTGACCGACGAGGAGATGGAAGCCAACGATTGGCTACCTGAGGAGCAGAAGGCCAAGCAGATCGGTGCCGACAAGTACAAGCTCACCACATGGCCCGGTTATGCGCGTATCGCGGAAATCTCGAAGGCGACGTGGGGCAAGGCGCCTACGGCCGAGTGGATGTGTGAGGCCCACGCACCGTCGGTCTTCCGCGCGATCCTCACTGAGGATCCATATCCGGTCAAGGCTCTCATCGTCTCGGCGACCAACCCGGTGAACTCCTACGGTGACAGCAAGGAGGTCCTCAAGGCCCTCAAGGCTGTCGACTTCCTGGTCACATGCGAGTACTGGATGACGTCGTCGGCCCTTCTGTCCGACTACGTGCTTCCGATCGCCGGCGCACTCGAGCGTCCGATCATCCACAACAACTACGGGTGTGCCGATTACCTCATCGCTTCCCAACGAGCGATTCAACCCAAGTTCGAGCGTAGGACCGACTACACCTTCTGGCACGACCTGGGACATCGCCTTGGTCAGGTCGATATGTGGCCTTGGGACAACGAGGAAGAGGCCTATTACTACATGATCTACCCGCTCGGCTATGACATCACAAGCTACGATGACTTCGTCGAGAGATATCGCTTCCACTTCCCGGAGATGGAGTACTACAAGTACGGCGAGAACGGGTTTGCGACTGCATCCCGGCGCGTGGAGCTGTACTCATCGGTGTTCGAGGAGCTGGGTCTTCCGCCACTTCCGACGTATGTAGGCCCTCCGGAAAACGAGATCGACGATCCGGAACTGGCCGAGAAGTACCCGCTTGTCCTCACTACCGGCGGCGGATTCATGCCCTACCACCACTCGGAGCACTTCCAGATCAAGCAGCTTCGCTTCCTGAAGGCCGAGCCGTACATGGAGATCAACCCCAAGATGGCGGCTTCTCTGGGTATCGTCGAGGGCGACTGGACCTGGATCGAGACACTACGCGGTCGTATCCGCATGAAAGCAAGCCTTACAAACGGTATTCACGAGCGCGTCGTCTTCACGCCGAGAGGCTGGTGGTTCCCCGAGCGCACGCACGACAGTGCGGACCCATTCGGCTCGCTGGAGTCCAACACCAACGTGCTCACTGCAACCGATGACGCGCACTGCGACGCGATGGGCGGCAGCTGGGCGAACAGAGGGCTTCTGTGCCGCGTGTACAAGGACACGGAAGGGGGCCGCAAATGACCAGATACGCGATGGTGATGGATACCAGGCGCTGCATCGGGTGCCACTCGTGCACGGTTGCCTGCAGGACGTGGAACGAACTGCCGACCGACATGATCTACAACCCGGTTCTCACAGACGGGCCCGTCGGGGTCTACCCCAACGTGCACATGAACCACATGCCGCTCATCTGCATGCACTGCGACAACCCGGCATGCGTCGGTGCGTGTCCGACCGGCGCGTCTCAGCAGGATGCCGACGGCATCGTGTGGGTCGAAGACGCCAAGTGCATCGGATGCAAGGCTTGCATCCAGTCGTGTCCGTACAACGCGCGTCATATGAACCACGAACTTGGTGTGGCCGCAAAGTGTAACTTCTGCAAGGACCGCGTGAGGGAAGGCAAGGAGCCCCACTGCGTGAAGACGTGCCATCAGCGTGCGCGCATCTTTGGAGATCTCGACGATCCGAATAGCGATGTCTCGCGTTTGGTCAACTCGCTTGCCACGGTCAGGCTCCTGGAGGAGCTCGACACCGATCCGCAGGTCTACTACATCATTGGGTTAGGAGGACAGGGATGAGAGAGAAACACTTCTGGGCGTGGCCGATCGCGAGCTACCTGTTTCTGGGGGGCTTGGGCGGCGGCATGACCATCCTTGCCACCGTGTTCGACCTCTTCTTCAACAAAGGTGACGTATTCGCACTCGCACTGCTGGTGGCGGCCGCATGCGTCGGGCTGGGCTGCTTCTTCCTGATCTTCGAGCTGGGTCGCCCGCTGCAGTTCTGGAGGGTGTTCTCGGCGCAGAAAGCGATTCTTACTTTCGGTGCGTGGATGCTCCTGATACTGATCGGCGTCAATGCTGTCAACTTCAGCTTCTTCACGGGATGGTTCCCGTGGAGTGGCATGGCGGGACTCCAGCAGGTAGTGGCCGGGATCGACCTAGTGCTTGCCACGGGTGTCGTGCTCTACACGGGCATCATGCTCTCGAGCCTCAAGGCCCGCCCGTTCTGGAACACTCCCGCGCTGCCCGTGCTCTTCACGGTCTCAGGGTTGTCCACGGGTGCGGCTGCGGACTCACTTCTGGCAGGTATCTGGCCGTTTGCCGGAACTGCCGAGGAGGTTGCCTCAGTGCATGAGGCCCTGCACACGCTCGATATCGTTCTCGTCGTCTTCGAACTGATCGTGATCCTGCTCTATGTCATCATGATGTACACGTCCTCGAACCCCACCGCAAAGCGGGCCGCTTCACGGTGGCTCTCGGGTTCTTTTTCGGCATCGTTCTGGGGCGGGCTCGTGTTTGTCGGGCTTGTGCTGCCGCTCGGGCTCTACGCTCTCGGCGGCGCTGCAGCTGGCCTGCTCGCTCCGGTTCTCGCCATCATCGGCGGAATCTTCTTGCGCTTCTTGGTTGTCTATTCTGATGACCGGCGCCTTTTCACAGGTGAGGAGTGCTACTGGGAGCGGTTGCCCAAGGGTGACGAGGCGTTCATGGAGGCGTGGGAGTAAGTTTATGTCCGGCACGCAAGGAAGTCCGCAATGAGTATTGAAAGTGCCCGCAAAAGCCTGAGTGCCGCCCACGATGAGTGTGCTTCATGCGGAATATGCACGGATACCTGTGCCCTTCTTGGTAAGGAGCGGCTGGCCATCGGGGAGGTGGCCGGCCGTGTTCTTGCCGAAGACTTCGGCGGTCTCGTGGACGTGGTTTCACGCTGCAATCTGTGCGGCCGATGCTGTGTGGAGTGCCCCTCGGGTGTGAACTCGAAACAGATCATGCTCGCAGCGCGAGAGGTGCTTGTGCAAGCCGGCGTCGTATCGTCGCTCGGGTATGAGGGCCTCTTCACCGGCTGCGATTTCAACGCATTCATCGACTACAAGCGACGCTTCTCGATCTCGTTTGAGGATCTCGCGCGCGAGCGATGCGACACCGTCTTCTTCCCGGGCTGCGCGTTGTCTGCGTACTCTCCCGAGCTTGTGCGCCGTGTACACGGGTGGCTTGAGCGGCGGGATACGACAGTGGGCGTCATCGATTCGTGCTGTGGCGCTGCGCTCACGTTTGCCGGACTTCCTGCGCGCTCAGTGGAGTGCCTTGCGAATCTGATGGAAGAACTTGCGACGACGGGCGCCTCGCGGGTCGTCACCTCATGCCCCAACTGCTTCTACCAGCTCAAGGGGCGGCTTGGCGACGTGGAGGTCGTGTCGCTTTCGTCGCTTCTCAAGGATGCTCGCATGCGGGTCTCGGGATCCGAGCGCCTCACCGTGCACGATTCCTGCCCGGACAGGTTCGATCTCACGATCGGCAATGACGTACGCGACATTCTCTCCGGCTACGAACTTGTCGAAATGGAGCATTCGGGGGCTTGTACCCTTTGCTGCGGATCGGGAGGACTGGTCTCCTCGGCTGATCCGCAGCGCTGCGCCGATCTCGCGCGTGTCCGCATGGCCGAATTCGAGGCCGTCGGAGCCGAGCACCTCGTGACCGCATGCGTGAACTGCGCCCACCGTCTCAATGACGCAGCGCGCGCCGGTGAGGTGCTGCATTACCTGGAGATGGTGTTCGATGTGTGGATCGACTGGGTCCAAGTCAACGAGAACCTTCGCGCGCTCTACGAGGACGACTCCGCGGAAGATCAGCCGCTCGGCGCACCTGCTCGCGAAGTGAACTCCTGATGAGCCGCGAAAACGCCGTCGCTCGTCTGAGCGACGCGGCTGCAAACTGCTTGCGGTGTGGCACCTGCACCAGAACATGCGACATCCTCGGCGATGCGGGTCTGAGCATGAGCGCGGTCGCCGGTGGCATTCTGTCTCCGGATGCCGATCAGACCGTCGTCGACACCGTGCTGCGGTGCGCTCTGTGCGGGTTGTGCTGCGTTGACTGTCCCGTCGATGTTGACGCGCACCAGGTCATGACGGCGGCTAGGGAAAGTCTGGCGCTCGACAGCGTGCTATCCACGGAAGGCTTCGAGACGGTGGCCGTCGACCACGACTTTAACCTCTTCAGCGTCTACCGCGACGACTACGGGATCTCGTTTCACGATCTGACCCGAGAGTCCTGCGAGGCCGTCTTCTTCCCCGGCTGCATTATGGCAACCTATGCGCCCGAACTCACCCGCCGCACGTGCGAATGGCTTGCCGAGCAGGGCGTGCGCGTCTCGATCTCCGACCTGTGCTGCGGAAGCCCGCTCATCAGCCTCGGCCTCGCCGACCGCGCCGAGAAGCTCCGCGAGCACATGGCCGAGCTCTTCTCGGCGACCGGGGCGACGAAGGTCATCACGGCCTGCCCCGGTTGCCAAGCTGAGCTCGATGGCCGATTGGGCGGCATCGAAGTCGTCCCCCTATCTGCGGTCATGAGGCAGTTGGGCGCACGGATCGCAGACTTCGGGCGCGTGACGGTTCACGATTCGTGCCGCGACAGATGCGGGCTCTTTGGTGACGACGTCAGGGCGATTCTTTCGGACTGCGAACTCGTCGAGATGGAGCATCACCACGCGAACACGATGTGCTGCGGTTCCGGCGGTATGGTCTCGGCGGTCGACCCGGATCTCTACGAGGCCCGCGGGCGCACCCGAATCGACGAATTCCGATCCACCGGCGCCGATCACCTCGTGATTCCATGTGTGACATGCGGGTATCTGCTGTCCAAGCACTCCGAGCCGGGAGAGGTTCTCCATTATCTGGAGGCCTTCTTCGGGACCAGAATCGAATGGGCGGGTGTTCGGGCCAGCCTTGAGGCGCTCTTCGCGGGTGAACAGGGCGAATCCGTATTCGAGCGCCTGTCGCAGGCGCAGTGTTTCACGGGATGGGCGGCTTCCGGCTGTTCAACGGCGGACCAGCTGTGTGAAGGGAGCGTGGCCTAGATGGCCGTGACGACCGCTCCCACGAACTGCCGGTTCTGCGGCTATCTCTGCGCATTGACGGCGACCGTTGAGGACGGGCGGGTGGTATCGGTTGAGCCGGACCCGTCCCGCTTTCCCTACGACCCGCGCATTCAGAAGGGCTGTGCGCGCTGGCGCGCGACCGTCGAGATTCTCGATCATCCCGACCGCGTCAACTATCCCTTGAGGCGTGTAGGTGCGCGCGGAAGCGGAGAGTGGGAGCGCGTCACGTGGGAAGCTGCATTAGACGACATCGCGGCCAGACTCGCCGGCCTTGCCAAGAGGTTCGGTCCTGAGACGCTTGCGACCTCCATCGGGGGGCCGCATGCGACCTACTGGCCGCTGCATCGCTTCATGAACCTGTTCGGCAGCCCCAACAACGTCGGCATCGGCCAGATCTGCTGGAACCCCGGCATCTGGATGAATACGCTCACGTTCGGCTGGCCGATCGAGGCCGACTTCAACCCGGAGGTCACCGGCGCTCTCGTGCTCTGGGGCACCAACCCTGCCGAGTCCGACAACTCGGCGTTCTGGCGGGCGATCCGCGAGTTCTCGGCGGGGGAGAAGCCGCTGATCGTGGTCGATCCCAGGAAGACTCGCACGGCCATGCGCGCGGATCTGTGGCTGGCCCCCTGGCCGGGCACCGATTGCACGCTCGCGCTCGGGCTCATCCATGTCATCATCGCCGAGAACCTCTTCGACCGCCCGTTTGTGGAGGAGTGGTGCCACGGCTTTGAAGAGCTGCGCGCCCATGTGGCGCCCTTCACTCCCGCCGCTGTCTCGTACGTCACCGGTGTTGCCGCTTCCGACATCGAGCGTGCGGCCCGCATCTTCGCAGAAAGCCCCGCGTCGGCGCTGGTCTCCGGCCGGGGTATCGACCAGCTCGGCCCGAACACGCCGCCCACCCATCGCGCGCTTGCGATCCTGCGCGCGATCACCGGGAATGTCGACCGCCCCGGGTCCTCGGTCGTGGCCGAGATGCCCGACTTTACGCCCGAGGTCGATCTGGAGCTTTCCGACCTCATGTCGCAGTCCTGCCGAGATGCCCATCTGAACAGCGGGCAGCTAATTCTGCAGACGCCGGAAGGCTACGACCGCGTGAACGAACTCACGATGCGTGCGGGAAAGCGTCTTCCGATGCGCTACCTCACCTCCGCTCATCCCGATCTCGTATGGCGGGCGATGCTCGAGGGCGACCCGTATCCCGTGCGGGCGATGATCGTCATGGGGTCGAATCCTTTGCTGACGCAGGCCGATACGGATAAGATTCACGCCGCACTTTCGGGTCTGGATCTCCTGGTGGCGCTTGAGTACTACAAGACCTCGACTGCGATGCTTGCTGACTACATTCTTCCGGCGGCCGGTGGTCTCGAGCGCCCGCTCTTCCAGACTCACGCCGGTACGTCCAACATCGCGTATGGGGGTGACGCGGCGGTCGCGCCCTACTACGAGCGAAAGGCCGACTACTTCTTCTGGAGAGAGCTGGGCCTTCGCCTCGGCCAAGACGAGTTCTGGCCTTGGGAGACGCAAGCCGACAGCATCTCGGCCACGCTTGTCTCGGCAGGCACAACCTTCGCGGAGTTCTGTCGAACGGGCCTCTATCACGTCGCGCCGGGATACTTCAAGCACGACGACGTCGATCCCGCTACGGGAGACAGGTGCGGATTCGCAACAGCGAGCGGCAAGGTCGAGCTGTATTCCGACACTCTCGAGGCGCTCGGCTATGAACCGCTGCCCACCCCGAAGCCCACGCTCGACGTGAACCAGAGCTTCCCGCTCACCCTGATCACTGGAGCGCGCAAGCAGCCTTTCTATGCTTCTTCATATCATCAGATCGCCTCGCTTTCGAAACTCCATACCAACCCTCTCGCCGAGATGAACGCAACGACTGCGAAGCGCTACGAGATCTCCGACGGTGATGCGATCGAGGTGGAAACCGGGCGCGGCAAGGCACGCTTCCTGGCGAAGATCACCGAGATGACATCGGATGTCGTCAGCACGGAGTACGGATGGTGGTACCCCGACGCTCCACCGGTGGAACCAGACCTCGGGGGAGCGTGGATCTCAAACGCCAACGTGCTCACCAACTCCGACCTCGACGGCTCCGATCCTCTCATCGGCACATGGACTTACAATGGGATCCCTTGCAGAATCTTTCCCGTTACACATGACAAGAAGACGGCCACCAGAAGCGAAGGATGCGAATATCACTATGCCTGACAAGAAACACGCCCTGCTGCTCTTCGCCAAGGCCCCGCTGCCCGGGGTCGTGAAGACCAGGCTCACCGAGGCGCGGGGCGGGATCTTCACGCCCGAAGAGGCTGCAGACTTCTTCAAGCACTGCCTGCTGGACATGGCCGAGATCTCTTTCGCGGCACTTGCCGATCTCTCCGCGGCCGCAGCCGCCGAGACGGACGGCGCACAACGCCGTTACGACCTCTTCGTGAGCACCAGCCCCGCAGAACACCAGCCGCACCTTGAGAAGGTCTTCGATGAGGGCGGCCCGTGGCCCGCGCCAATCAACTACATGATCGATTCGGGCAAGACATTCGACGAGCATTTCGACGATGCATTCGCCCAGCTGTTCGCCGCCGGCTATTCCTCGGTCGTGGCGGTGGGCGGGGACTTGCCGCAGATGCCCCCGAGCCATATCGTCTCGGCATTCCAGTGGCTCGACTACTTCTCGTCCTACTCGGAAGTGGGGGGATTCGTCCAGGCACCCTGCCAGGAATGCGGCGTTTCCCTCATCGGCTATACCGACACGACTCCTATGGATTCCACAGGCGTCTACTACAACCTGATGGGCAGAGCAGCGCTGGACGGCTACATCGCCAAGGCCGCCGAGAAGAATATACCTGTGGCATGTCTCGGGCCGGTAGCCGACATCGACGACACGACCGATCTCGCGCATGCGGCGTCACTCATCCGTGCGCTGGGCTACGCGGGAGCGCACCAGCCCGCGTTGCACGTTCCTAGGCATACGCTTTGGTGGCTCGATGTCCACGGTGTCGTGATCTCGACGCCTCCTAACTCGGAGCACGACCCGAGGGAGATGCAGGACCGGTGAGCGCGCGCAAAGCACGCAACTGTGGTCCGGGCTGCGGGAGAGACTGCTCACGCGTGAGCGTGGTGATTCAGGCCGGGGGCGAGTCGCGTCGCATGGGCACGGACAAGGCCTTGGTGCCGTTCCTCGGGCGCCCGATGATCGAGCGGGTGATCGAGCGGGTATCGCCGGTTGCCGACGAGATCCTCATCACCAGCAACTCACCCGAGAGCTTCGCCTACCTGGGGCTAAAGGTGTTCCCCGATCTCCTCCCCGGGCGCGGAGCCTTGGGTGGTCTTTTCACGGCGTTTTCCGTCGCTCATCACGAGTTGGTCTGTGTGCTTGCGTGTGACATGGCCTTTGTGAGTTCGTCGCTGCTCATAGCTGAGTTGCAGCTGATGTGCCGGACGGGTGCGGATGCCGTTGTTCCCCTCACGGCATCCGGGCATGAGCCGTTCCACGCGGTGTACCGAAAGGACGTCTGCCGGGATGCCGTGCGAGACGCACTTGGCGAAGGCAGGAAGCGAGCGGACTCCTGGTACCCGAACGTGAACATGGTGACGTACGGCGCCGATCTGCTCGACGGACTTGGCATGGATCTTTCAGTTTTCGTGAACGCGAACACGCCCGAAGAACTCAAGGCAGCCGAACTCCTTGCGAGTTGTTCCGCCGTGCTGACCGACGATGAGATGATGTACCTCTTCTCAAAGGATCTCGCCCTCGTGGCCGATTCGAGTCCTTTGTGCGATCAGGTGGGATAGGACATGGAGACGGCTGCTGTGCGAGACATTCAAGGCGAGACGACCATCTCTGTCACCAAGAGCCTGTGCCCGGTGTGTCTCACCGTTGTCCAAGCAAGCGTGGTCGAGCGCGATGGCCGCGTGTATCTGAAGAAATCGTGTCCCGAGCACGGGTCTTTCGATGTCTACCTATGGCCGGATGTGAAGCACTATCGCTGGGTGGAAGGGTTTGCGTTGCCCGGCGTCGCACCGAGGGTTGTGCAACCACAGACCCGGCCGTGTCCAACCGGTTGCGGGCTGTGCACCTCGCATGCGCGCCACTCCACTTTGGTGGAGATCGAGGTCACGCAGCGGTGCAACCTGAGATGCCCTGTCTGTTTCGTCTCGGCCGGGGTAGCCCCTGCCGACCCCAGTATGGAGACGCTTCGCTCGATGTTCGCGGGTGCTATGGCCCGAACCGGACCGGAGACGAGCATCCAGCTCACAGGCGGCGAGCCCACGGTCCGCGACGAACTCGCCGAGATTGTGAGGATGGGTCGGCACATTGGTTTTGAGGCCATTGAGGTGAACAGCAACGGCGTCAGGATCGCCGCCGAGCCGGGCTACATCGAGAGTCTGAGGGACTCCGGTATTAGCGGCGTCTACCTGCAGTTCGACGGACTCACCGACGACGTCTACGAGACGATTCGCGGACGTGCGCTCCTCTCCACCAAGCTCGCAGCAATCGAGCGATGCCGCGAGGCTGGTGTGCAGGTCGTGCTGGCTATGGCCGTCGTCTTCGGCGTCAACCATGACCAGGTGGGGGCCGTGCTCGACTTCGCCCTCGCGAATGCGGACGTGGTCGTCGGAGTTGCTTTCCAGCCCGCATTCACGTCGGGCAGGTTTGAGCCCGAAGAGGTCGTCCCCATCAACATGGGTGATGTCGTCTTCATGCTCGCCGAGCAAAGCCATGGGCTGCTCGAGCCCTACGACCTGTGGCCCTTGAGCACCTCGCATCCTCTATGCACGACGGGTACACTTCTGGTTCCGGAGGACGGGACATTCCTCCCCGTGACGCGCATGTTGTCGGTGGACGAGTACGTCGAAGACTATGACCCCGCGAGTCCGCAAGGGTCTGTCTTCTACGATCTGCTCGCCAAGAAGGGTCTTTCCTCGCAGGGCGGACTCTCCGTCGTCGTGATGAACTACATGGATGTCATGAACTTCGACCTCGCCCGCATCAGGGAGTGTTCCATGTCTGTGGCTATGGAGGACGGCAGGCTTATTCCGTTTTGCTCCTACCAGCTCACCAACACGTGCGGCACGCGCCTTCACCCCACCTGGGGTAGGGCTGTCGCCGAGACCAACGCTTCGATGACCACCGTTTCTTGCTGCGAAAGGCAGGAGTGCATCTGATGCCCGCAATTGAACTCGATATCGCACGCTGCACAGGGTGTGGGTTGTGTGAGGCGTTCTGTCCGGTAAGCGTCTTCGACATGGAGGAGATCGACGGGCGCACCCTGCCTGTGGCTGCGCGGCCCGAGGAGTGTTGGGCGTGCGACACGTGCGTGGGTCAGTGCCCGGTCGGAGCGCTCCACGTCACTGAGACCTCCGATGCCGGTGGCTCCGCCGAGCAGGCTCGCACGTTCGCCCCTCCGCTTGCCGAGGAGACCGCAGCCACCTACCGTTCCTGGGCCGAAACGCTTTCCCGCGTGCTGAGACTGCGTTGGAGTCCTGTGGCGATCAGCCTGATTCCCGAAGGCTCGCCGATGCCGGATGTGCCCGCTCCCAAGGAGCGCCTGCGCTACTGCCAGTCGCTCATGGCCGCCAGGCGGGGAGCATCCTTCCTCATGTCTGCGAAGTGCCACGCATGTCCCGACGGCACCGCAATTCTGGGACTTACCGAGATACCGCCCAAACTCGCGAGCGGGGAGCTCTACATCCTGTTCAAGAAACTCGCCTCGATCGAGGCTGCGAAGCAGATGTGCGCCGAGCGCCCGCACTTGGAGCCGCGTTCGATTGCGGCCACCTTGGTCTCGCCGCTGACGAATGCTGTGTACCCCGCCGATGTCATTGCTGTTATCGCCCAGCCCGAGCAGATGATGTGGCTCGCCATGTCTGCATCCTTCTTCACGGGCAAGAGATTCGACTTCCATGTCAGCGGCTACAACGCCCAGTGCGTCGAGACGACGCTATATCCGTACACGACCGGTGAACTCAACATTTCGCTTGGCTGCTACGGGTGCCGTGCAAGTTCTGATGTCTCCGACGATCTCATGTTCATGGGTATCCCGGTTGCCCGGATGCCCGAACTCATCCGCGGACTCGAGGAACTCGGCAAAAAGGCGATATCGGATTCTCGCAACAAGATCTACCTGTCTCCTCTCACGTAAGGAAAGGAACCGCCGGCTTGCAGTCTTCGAAACTCATAGGCGGACGAGACATCGCAGCGCTGCTGCATCCGCGTCCGGTATATCTCATCACCACATGCGATGCGCTCGGCCGGCCCGATGTGAGTGCTGTGGCGTGGGTGACGCCGCTGTCGCACACGCCACCTCTCGTGGGTATCAGCGTTCGTCCGAAGAGCCGCACGCATACTCTTATCGAGGAGAGCGGCCAATTCGTCATCAACGTCGCGGACACATCCATGCAGAAGGCCGTCGAGGTCTGCGGAAACGTCTCCGGTCATGGTGCCGACAAGATCGAACTCGCCGGTCTTGTCACCGAGGAAGCGAGCTGCGTGTCCCCTCCACGGCTGTCAGGGGCCCGCGCGTGGATCGAGTGCGCGGTCGAGCAGCGGATCGATGCCGGAGATCACGTCCTCTTTATGGCACGCATACTTGTTGCTCGCGCGAAGGAAGGCTTCGAAAACGGATGGGATCCGGACCGGGCCAGCATCCTGCTGTGCTCCGCACATGACCGTTTTGGACACTACATTGACAGGAAGGTTTCATAGCGCCATGTGCATATCAGCTGACAAAGGGCAGAACAAGACGACCACGTTCGATGAGATAGTCGCGGATCTCGATGTCTCACTTTCGCGCACCTCGCTGGACACGGTTCAGGTCAACGTGGGGCACCTGTGCAACCAGTCCTGCATCCACTGCCATGTCGAGGCCGGCCCGGCACGCACCGAGACCATGAGCGAGGAGACTGCCCGTCTCGTGCTCGACTTGGTTGACGAGGTTGTGCCGAAGACCGTGGACATCACCGGTGGAGCACCCGAGTTGTGCCCCTCGTTTCGCTTCCTCGTCGAGGAGCTGACGAGGCGCGGAGTACATGTCATCGATCGTTCCAACCTCACGGTCATGCTGGTGGACGGCATGGAGGATCTGCCCGCTTTCCTCGCCGAGAACAAGGTCGAGATCGTAGCGAGCCTTCCCTGCTACACCGCCGAGAACGTCGATGCGCAGAGGGGACCCGGTGTCTACGAGAAGTCCATGGAGGCCCTGAGGCGTCTGAATGCACTTGGCTACGGGGTAGACGGCTCGGGACTTGTCCTGAACTTGGTCTACAACCCGCTCGGCGCCAGCCTTCCCGGATCGCAGGCGGCTCTTGAGGCCGATTACCATCGTGAACTCTGGGATCGGGCAGGGGTGGTCTTCAATCACCTGTTCACGATCACCAACATGCAGATCGGGCGCTATGCAGACCTTCTTGACGAGAATGGCAAAGCGGATGACTACCGGCAACTGCTCGCGTCGACCTTCAACCCCGATACGCTCTCAAGCCTCATGTGCCTTAACCAAGTGAGTGTCGCTTGGGACGGGTGCCTCTACGACTGTGACTTCAACCAAGTGCTCGAAATGCCCTGTTGCGATGACCCTGCGTTGCGGCTGGGAGACGTATCGGTGCACGAGGTTGCGCGCCGTCTCATCGGCGCGAGGATCTCGACAGCCGAGCACTGCTGGGCGTGCACCGCGGGTACAGGCAGCTCCTGCGGGGGAGCGCTCGCACAATGAGCCACCCCAGCATACAACCGGCATGCGCTATCAGGACCGGTCGGCCTTCAGATGCTGACGACATCAACAGCCTGCTCGATGCGTGGGAGATGGGTGGCGACTTCGAGCCAACTGAGTTTCTTGTCGCTGAATCCGAAGGCCGGATCGCTGGCGTGGCGAGGGTTGACCGGATGGATGGTTATGTATGGCTGCACCCCATCGCGGTCGCTGCAGGATACCAGCGGCAGGGAGTAGGAAGCGCTCTACTCGAGGGCCTGCTCAGGCAGCATGGGAGCATCCGAGTTGTTGCTCGGGGCGCTTCGGTGCCATTCTATGCGCACCTCGGGTTCTTCCCGACTGAATGGGACGAGGTAGCCTCAAGCCTCAAGGCCGAATGCGACGGTTGTACCGATGCGGCCGAGTGCCGGCCAGTTCCGATGTGTCATCGTGGACTTCAGCCCACCGAATGCGAGGAGCAGCAGAGTGTCTGAGTATCCCCAAGCCGAGATCGGCGTTTTCGGCGGCAGCGGCTTCTACGAGCTGCTCGATAATGCCCACGAACTCGTTGTTGAGACCGTCTACGGTGCCCCTTCGTCGCCTATCACAATCGGCGACGTCGCCGGCAGGCGCGTAGCGTTTCTTGCTCGCCACGGCAGGGATCACTCGATCCCGCCGCACATGATCAACTACCGGGCGAACATCGCGGCGATGAAGGAGCTCGGCGTCACGCAGATCATTGGGCCCACGGCATCGGGGTCGCTCAGGCCCGAAATCGAGCCCGGCCACTTTGTGGTGTGCGATCAGTTCGTAGACCGCACCTCGGCGCGCAAGGACACTTTCTATGATGGGCCGAGAGTCATGCACGTCTCCGCGGCAGATCCGTATTGCCCAACGATGCGCGCCATCGCCATCGAAAAGGCCACAGCGGCCGGCATCACCGTGCATCCGCGCGGCACTGTCGTCGTGATCCAAGGGCCGCGTTTCTCCACCAAAGCCGAGTCGAGGTGGTTTTCCTCGGCAGGGTGGGAGGTTATTAACATGACACAGTACCCGGAGGTCTACCTCGCGCGTGAACTCGCGATGTGCTACGTCAACATTTCGATCGTCACCGACTACGACTGCGGCACCGTTGGCGCCCACCCGGTCACCAACGACGAGATCGTGCGCGTCTTTGTCGAGAACAACGCGCGCCTGAAAGAGATCATCTTCGCGATAGTCCCCGAGCTGCCGAGTCTGCGCGACTGCGTGTGTGCTCACGCGCTCGAAGGCGCGGCGATGTAGGGCTGGCGGGGCCGCCCGAATGAAGTCGCGGCGGGGAAATGCGATCTCACTGAAACGCTACTCGTCGAGTCGGGTGTGTTCCACCGTGTTGATGAGTTCTTGCTGTGTCCCCACATTGAGCTTTCGGTAGATGCGATAGACGTGCGTCTTTACGGTGTGGGTCGAGATGAACAGCTCCCGGCTGATGACCTCGGTATTGCGGCCCCGTGCCAGCAGCACGAAAACCTCGTTTTCGCGCGGGGTCAGACCGTGGTCCTCCGAAACTCTTGCGCAACGCTTGCGCCAGTAGCCGCCCGATTCGTCAGTCAGCGTCTTCTTGGGCCGATCGCTTCTGTCGGTGAGTTCGACGGTCTTGTCCGAGGTATACGGGACAAACGCAGGCTCTACGATGAGGACGAATACGAGAATCAGACTCGTAGCGAGAATGGATCCAGAGGAGGGGATGCCGAGTCCCGCGAGAATCGTCTCGACGCCCCAACCAGCGGCAAGTCCGCCAAGAGGCGACACTTCTCCCTGCGCGAAATGGTAAATCGGCAGCACATGGTAGCGGTAGGAGAGTGCGACGAGTACGTTCCAGTGGAAGATGAGATACGCGATCAGATCTGCGAGTATCACGAGGACGACAAGCCATCGCCCTCCGCCACTGACAAAGGGCAGAAGGAGGAGCCCCGCCCCGAGAACAGGGAATGTGATGCGTTCCACACTCGAGATTTTCGGGACCTGCTTGTGCATCACAAGAACGGCTCCCGCCGCGATACTCCCGAACGCGATCGCGACGAGCAAGAGAACGAATGAATCCTCGGACCCAAACGTTCCGACCGAGATGCCGAGGACGATCCCGAGCGCGACACCCGCTGTGATGGGCGTGAAACGGCTGCGCGAGTAGAGCTTCAGGCGCCGAAGCGAGGTCTCGGCGTCAATCTGCGTTGGGGTTGGAAGCCGAGAAGAACAGATCACGAAGAGGACGGTAGAAGCGACGTAGAGAGCATAGCCTGCAACCAAGGCGATGCCCTTGGGCGCGAAGACCAGGAAGAGGCACAGCACCGGAACGAACAGAGCTGAGACGGCCAAGATGATCGCGGACGTCCGATTATCGGCCTGATCACCGTCGAGCGTGCTCCAGATATTGCCCCACAAGAGCATAAGGATTCCAGCAGACACTCCCGCGCAGAGCCAAGCGAGAATACCGACAGCTAGCGCTATGGATGACGGAATGCTGCCCCCGGACGAAATCGCGGGGACGGGAATCGCAAGGGCAAGGACGAAGAGGGGCAGCAGCCTCGATGAGGTAGCGGATGTAAGCCGCCCTACCATCCATTTGTAGGTCACATACTGGACCGCCGCAAACGCTGCGAGGGCCACAAATCTCACGAGCAGCTTGTCGAACGAATCGAGCCCGCCCATTGAGCCGAATGGCCCGCCGAGGATGATTACCGCAATCCAGGCCCAGAAGCAGGCGAATCCGACGACGGCAAGCAGCGAGGCAAACTCATGGCTATCTCTCAGCTGTTTCGGTGGCGTAATGCTCTCGACCATACGTGGTCTCCTCGAATACAAATCACACTCACAGCGGACTGCGTTCGCGTCGCCGATTCTACATGATTTCCTCGGCAGGCAAAGCGCGGTACGAACCGGGAACGGCCGCCTGGGCGCGCTCCGACGAATCCGACGGGATTCGAGCCTCGATCGCGACGGTACGAATCACCGAAGGGAGATTGGTATGAATGCATCCGAGAACATGGGCGCAGGCGGCGTGAAGCGCTACACGACCTGTTCTACCGCCGGCCCAATGTTCGTCAGTGTGGCGGATGGCAGAATCATCCGTGTAGAGCCAATGCAGTTCGAGCCGGAGGAGGTGGACTCCTGGCAAATCGACGTGAACGGTAAGACCTACAAGCCGCCTCTGACGCACCCGCTGCTTCCGTGGGGCATGGTCGCAAAGCAGATGAACTACTCAGAGAACCGAGTGAACTACCCGCTGAAGCGCGTCGACTGGAACCCGGAAGGCGAGCGAAACGCGCACAATCGCGGAACCAGCGGCTACGAGCGCATCTCGTGGGACGAAGCGTATGACATCATGGAAAAGGAAATGCGGCGAACCATTGCTACGTATGGTCCCTCCGCGTTTTGCCAGGGCTTCTCGGCCCATCCTGAGTGGGGGTCACTCCACTATCTCTTCAGCGATAGCTTCCGTTTCTGGCACATGATCGGTTCGACTCTTCGCGAGTTCACCCCGAACTCATGGGAAGGCTGGGCGTGCGGAGCGACGTTCCTTTGGGGGATCTGGATGGGACACGGGCTTCCCCCCGCCGAGGACACGCTTCAGGACATCTCTGAGGAAAGCGAACTCATCGTCATCTGGGGCAACGATCCCATGTTCCACAACGTCTACAACGGCGTTGACTCAGCGCGCGCGTGGCGCTATTGGAAAGAACTGGGCAAGAAGGTTGTCATGATAGAGCCACTTCTTAATGAGACGGGCATGTTTGCCGCTGACAAGTGGATTCAGATCAGGCCTGGCACCGACGTCGCAATGGCTGCGGCGATCGCCTATGTGTGGATCAGCGAGGGAACATACGACAAGGCATATCTCGATACGCATGCCGTGGGCTTCGACGAGGCGCACCTGCCCCTCGGAGCTCCTGCGGGCCTCTCCTTCAAGAGCTACATTCTCGGCGAGAGTGACGACGCGACTCCGAAGACCCCCGAATGGGCATCAAAGATCTGCGGAGTTCCAGAACGCGTCATAGTCACACTCGCCCGAGAGTGGGCATCCAAGCCTACGTCTCTGTGGGCGATGGAAGGTGGCGCCTGCCGCCGCGAGTTCGCACACGAGTTCGCACGGATGATGGGCACGTTGCAGGTCATGCAAGGCCTCGGCAAGCCGGGCGTCAACATCATCGGAACGGGTCTCTCTCTGGGCGGTCCCTATGACGGCCACACACAACTTGGTCCCACCGGTTACGCCGACGGCGGCATGAACGTGGTCCTCGAGAACTACTATCCAAACCAGGTTCCCCAGAAGATCACTTTCCAGAAACTCCTCGATTGCGTCGAAAATCCGCCCCAGCATTGGCAAGGTGGCCACATCGACAACTTCAATCCCGAGATGTTCTTCGAGGAGATGGACTATCCCGCGCCGGGCTGCTCGGAGATTCACTTCCTGTGGCAACGCGGTTCGACTCTCACGAACCCGCCCGATCACAAACGCGACATCCGCGCCTACCTCAATGAGAAGATCGAGACGTTTGTAGTCGCGGCTCCGTGGTTCGATCGCGATTGCCGTTACGCGGACCTCGTTCTTCCGATCACTACGATCTTTGAGCGCCAGGATCTTACTGAGCCTGGATCTGTTGGTCAGTACGTGCCACCGGCCTACATCGGCCTGCGCTCAGCTGTCTTCCACCAGCGCTCTTTGGATCCGAGTGGCGAGAGCAAGACGGACCTGGCGATCTTTGAGGAACTCGCGCAGCGCCTTGGCTACGGTGAGCAGTTCATGGAAGGTAACACGGAGGACACGCTGCTCGAGAAGATGTACGCCAAGACCAACATCCCGATGGAGTACGAGGACTTCAAGGAAAAGGGTTACTACGTATGGCCGGCCCCGCCCAACTATGTGCGAAATAAGCAGTTCTCCGGCTTCTACGCCGACCCTGTGGCGCATCCATGCGAGACGCCCACGGGCAAGATCGAGATCTTCTCAACGCTGCTCTGGGAGAAGTATGGCTACAATGCCCAGATCCCTCCGGTGCCGCACTATATCCCTGAGATAGAGGGCTACGGTTCCACGGATCTCAAGGCGAAGTACCCACTGCAGATGCTTATGGCCCATCCGAAATTCAGATTCCACGGCAAGTACAACGACTGCTCGTGGCTGACTGAGAACTACAAGGTGTACGGACCAGACGGCTACGGCTACGAGCCAGTGTGGATGACTCCGGCCGACGCTGGCGCACGTGGACTTGTCGAGGGTGACATCGTTCGGTGCTTCAACGATCGCGGCGAAGTACTCGCCGGCGTGCGGGTCACTGAGCGTCTGATTCCTGGCGTTTCCTGGCTCACGTACGGCTCATGGAACGATCCGCTCGATTCGGCCATCGGTTCGCTGGATCGCGGAGGCGACGGCAACTGCCTCTCCAACGCTGGTCCGATGTCGATCCATCATGTCGGCGGTGCCTACAACTCGACGCTCTTTGAAGTCGAGAAGGCTGATCTCGCCGCCCTTGCGGCGAAGTATCCAGAGGGCTGGGCCGGCAAGTACAGCACGTGGAACAGGAAGGGTTAACCATGAAAACACTCTTGGTCGATCCGGCGCGCTGCGTGCAGTGCTGCAACTGCCAGATCTCCTGCAAGGATGAGCACTGCGACAACGACTGGTCTCCGATCGCAGCACCCCAAGGTCCGAGTCAGTTCTGGATCCAGATTCGCGAGCACGAGTCCGCCACCGGCGCACGCGTGAAGATGGAGCGCACGCCGGTCATGTGTCAGCAGTGCGCGAATGCGTCCTGCATGACGGTCTGCCCCGTGGGTGCGATCTACCGCCGAGACGACGGAATCGTGATCATCGATCCGACGAAGTGCACCGGTTGTGGCGCATGCAATGACGCCTGCCCGTACGGCGCCATCTATGCAAACGACAAGCTCGGTATCTCGCAGAAATGCACCATGTGCGCGCACCTTTTGGACGACGGCTGGAAACAGCCCCGCTGCGTCACCTCCTGCCCCAGCGACGCTCTGTCGTGGGTAGACACTGATGACCTTACCGAGGAGAACCTTTACGCGCCCCTAGAGCAGCTCAAGGCAGAGACCGGGAACGACCCGCAGGTCGTCTACGTGAACCTGCCCAAACCGTTTGTGGGCGGGGAGGTCTGTTCGCCAGCAGGGGATGCCAGCATCGATGGCGTGAAGGTCACAGCCACTCACCAGGTCACAGGCGCAACGTTCTCGGATGTCACAGACAACTACGGCGACTTCGACGTCACCGGGCTGAATCCCGGGTTCTACACCCTGTCTTTCGAGAAGGACGGCTTCATTCTCAAAGTCATCAAGAATCTCGACCTGCGGGAAGCGCTGAATGTCGGCGAGGTCAGAGTCTACGTCACTAGCAAGTAGTCATTCACGTCCCCTACTCCGTCCTGACGGAGTAGGGGAGAGCACATCTAACTCATAGAATCGGATGCTCGGAAGGGGAAGTGAGATGCGCAAATTTATGTTCGGGCTCACTATCAACATCTTCGTTTCGTTCTTCATCTCGATCGTCGTGAGTATCGCTATACCAATCGTCATGGCCTCGCCGATCAGCATGGCGATTCTCCAAACCGCCGTGCCTTGGGGGACCCTGATAGGCACTGCGTTCGCCACGATCTTTGCCATTGGTCCGATCAGCGAGAAGTTCTCGGCATCGATCGGCGCCAAGAGGGGCACGGCTGACTGGCTTCTCACGAGGAACATGCCGATCATCACGATCATGCTCGTCGTCATGTCGTTCTTCATCTGGGGAATCATGACCGGCTTTGGGGATGCTATGGGGATGGCGTTCGTCGATCGCTGGCTGCGCCCGATTCCCGCGCTGTGGCCGATCGCCTACGTCATGAGCGTCCTGCTCGATCCGATCTGCGTCTGGCTCGCGATCAAGCTGGTTGGTGCCCCTGGTCCTGCTCCCGCCATGGCGCCTGAGGCGTAGACCGAGGCTTGCGTCGCCGGGCAGTGGCACCTGCCCAATGTCATGGGCAGGTGCCACTCAAGGAGTCAGCATTCGATCCATACACTATATGAAAGGAAAAACAAGATGTGTTTCAGACCGCCGACCGCCAAAGTCGAGAAGAACAAGTGTCATGAATGCGGCGCCGAGAATATGATTGGTGTCACCGTCTGCGCTGAGTGTGGTGCTGCAATCGTCTCAACAATGGTCGTTGCCGCCGCAGTGCCCCCCAAGGGCGCGCCGCCGGTTTCTGGTGCCCCAAAGGCTCCCAGTGCACCAACAAGGCCGCCGAGTGCAACATAATCAAAGGCCTCTGCAGTTTGGGTGACAGCAAATCACCGGCCCGGGGCTCCGCAACTTGGAGCCCCTGAGCCGGCGATTTGCTTGAAGTCGAATCGTGGAGGGTTGGTTCGCGCTGTATCTCTTCGACTTCAAGCGTCTGCCATTGATGGCGCGATTCCCTTCTAAGCGCCTTCGCGCCACTCCAACAGCGCCTCTGCCGCTTCGGCGACAGTGAGCCGAGCGTCCGGCGTGTCAGGAGCCGCGGCTCGCATCTGCGCGAACAGCTCGGCGAGCACCGGCGGCCTGATGTTGCTGCGCGCCATCAACTCGGCCTGCGCGAAGACCTGCTCGGGCGTGCCGCGCAACACGATCTCGCCGCCCGGCGCCAGGATGTAGGCGAAGTCGGCGAGCTCGGCGACTGAGTCGATATCGTGCGTCGACATGATGACGGTGACACCGCGATCCTTGGCGAGCCGTTCGATGAGAGTGACCAGCGCCTCGCGAGCTGCCGGGTCCAGCCCCTCGAAAGGCTCGTCGAGCACCAGCAGCTCCGGTTCCATCACGAGCGCTCCCGCGAGTGCGACCTTGCGTTTCTCTCCGCCTGAGAGATCGTGCGGCGTGCGCTCGGCAAGCTCGCTGATGCCGAGCAGTTCGAGCGTAGCCGAGACCCGCTCAAGCACGTCCTTCTCGGCGAGGCCGTACTGGCGGGGCGAGAATGCGACGTCGTCGAAGACGGTGGGCATGAGGAGCTGCTCGTCGACGTTCTGCAGCACGACACCGATCCTGCGGCGGATCGCGGGCCACTCGTCAGCGGGGTCGACATCGAAGACACGCACTTCGCCCTCCTGCGCCTTGAAGAGTCCGAGTATGTGGTAGAGCAGCGTCGTCTTGCCGGAACCGTTTGCGCCGAGAAGGGCTGTGCGCGTGCCCCGGAGCGCGACAAAGTCGATGCCGCACAGGTGGACGCTGGTACCGTCCTCGTAGGAATGCCGCACGCAGGAAACTCGCGCGATTTCGGTGGCTGAGGCGGGCGACATGGGCGTCATCTAGATCCTCCGTCGGGCGAGGGGGGCGGCGGCAAGAAGTGCCAGCGCGGGAATCGGCAAGAGCCAGCTGTACGCGCTCAGCGTGGGCGTCCCGAAGCGCCAAGCGATGGCGGTCGCAAGCATGAGCAGCGCGGCTGCGAGTAGCGCTGCATCCCGGCGACGGTTGCGGCTTCTCGGCAGGGTCGCGCGCAGGCGACCGGAGTAGCCGCGCAGCCGCATGATGTCGTAGTCGCGTTGGGCGAGGTCGAACGAGTAGAGCATCAACCCGCCAAGCGCTCGGACGCTGGAGCGCGCGGCCTGCACGGGATGCGTGCCACGCACACCGGAGCGCAGGCGCACGGCACGCAGTAAGCTGTCGAACTTGCCCAGCAGCAGGAACATCGCGCGGTACGTCATGAGCAGCGCGTCTCCCACGATTCCGGGCACCACGCGCTGCACGGGAGCGAAGATCTGCGGGTATGGCGTGGTCATGACGACGGTCACGGCGGCCAGCCCTGCCGAGAGTGCTTTCATGACGATGACGACTCCGGTGAGGAAGTCGGGGGCCGAGGCGAGCGCGAAGATGACGGCGAACAGCCCTGGGTAGGCGGCGAGTGTGAACGCCACACGGAGCCGCACGCCCGCCGAGACGACGCAAGCAACGAGCGCCAGCAGCAGCGCACAGAGGGCGAACACGTTCCAGCTCACAATGATGGCGGCCAGCACGAGCGCAAACGCCACCAGCTTCGAGATCGGCGAGACGCCGTGCAGCCAGCCAGCTCCTGTGGTGGCCGAGCGGTCGATGGCTCCGATGTCCATCTAACGCCCCCCGCTCTCATGGCCGATGGTCCGATGCTCGAGCGCAGCCTCGCCGGGCGCTCTGCCCCAAAGCAGCCCGGGCCGCATTCGTGCAATGTAGCCCAGAATCCAGGCGGTGATGAGCGCTTCGATCATCCAGCCTATCGAGCCCAGTGTGTAGACGATGGCCGCGAACCGCTTCACAGAGAGCGCCGTCTCCTCGGCAGCCGGATGCTCGCCTCCCGAAAAGAGCTCCACGCTCACGATTCCACCCGTGAACGGGTTCGCAAACGAAAGCGTCGTGGGGTTCAGGGCGCCGGTCTCGCGCGCGGTTGCGGCCCCGCCTCCCGAAAGCGCGACCAACCCGACAAGCAGCGTGGTCGTGATCGCCAGCGTGACGACTGTCGCCGCAGCGGCGGCAGGACGCACCCGCGTGCGTGACAGCAGGCGAACCCCCGCCCGGAACAGCGCCCAGCCTAGGATCATCTCGGCGGAGGTCATCAGCATATTGAGCCCGAGTACGGTTACCCCGCCATGCCCCAGCATGGCGAGCACGATCTGTACGATGAAGGCGGCGATCACCGAAAGCACCGGGCCGAGGAGCACACCAGCAACGACAGTCAGGTTGATGTGGTAGGCGATGGGCACGATCTCACTCGACATCGCCACCAGCATCAGCGCCGAGAGTACCGCGAGCAGAGGCACCTTGCGCCGCACATCCGCGCGCTCAGAGTAGCGTCCGGCCGCGATGACAAGCGCCAGCGCGAGCAGCCATCCCGGCAGCCACAGCCACACCGGGAGTACGCCGTCAGGTATGTGGATGTGCGACATGGGAGCCTAGCCGTCCGTCCGGCGACAGTCGGCGCACAGGCCGTAGAGCGTGACCTCGTGCCGGGTGATGACGAAACCGTCCTGTGTCGAGGCCGCTGTCGAACCGCCCGGCAGGGGGCATTGGGTCGCCGAGACACGCCCACAGCCGTCGCAGACCAGGTGGTGGTGATGGTCGTCCTCGGCAAGGCATCGCGCGAAGAGTGCACTCTCGCCGCGCTGGCCCACTCGCTCCAGCCAGCCGCTTGCCTCCAGTGCTGTCACCGCACGGTAAACGGTTGCAGTGCCCATTGCGCAATCATGCCGGCGCACGGCCTCAGCGAGTTCTGATACCGTGAAGGCGCCCTTGAGCGACTCGGCTACTTCGACGATCGCGCGTCGTTGCGAGGTGGCGCGCCCCCCGGAGAACGCCGTGTCACGACACTTCACATGGCTCACGAGGCTCCCTTCGATTCGGCCGCGCTGCAGCAGTCTTATTGAGAATGATTCTCAATAACCTGCAGTATACCGCGGGCTGTCCGCTTGCGAGCGTATGATTGTGCGGCAACGTCTGCATCTCTTGCCCAAGGGGAGGATCGCGCGATGGTACCTGGCGATGCCGATGAGTCCTGCACATTCGCTGTCTTCGGATTCGCTTCGACGCATGACGCACTGTCCGCCGAGGCGATTCTTGCGGACATGGGAGTCGACGCGGTGCCCATTGCGCCCCCGGTAGCGACTGGAGCCCCGTGCGGCATAGCCCTGCAACTCGACGCGGCAGAAGCACGGCGTGCTCGCGGCTATCTTGAGGCGGCCGGGATCACAACCTCAGTGACCTACCTCGACTAAGCGGGGCGCGCCTACTTGCGGATGTACACGGGCGTTCCGACGGGCACCAGCTCGTACATCTCCTCGATGTCTTGCTGATACATCCTCATGCACCCATGGCTGGCGGCTGTGCCGATCGAGCCGGTGTCGCTGGTTCCGTGGAACAGAATGTAGGGGGCGCTCAGGGCTAACGCTCTGGTGCCCAGCGGGTTGCCGGGTCCCGGGGGAATCGTTGCAGGCATGTCCTTTGCCCAGTCACTGCCGGGGTTTCCCCACGTTGGCATGTACTGCCTGTCGACGACCTTCCAGTCGCCGACAGGCGTGGAGTATCCAGACATTCCGACCGCACACGGGTACGTCCTTATGAGCGTGGCGCCGTCGTAGAGCCGAACGCGGCGCTCTGAAAGCGATACGACGATGGTCTTCCCGAAGCTCAGCTCAGTCACCGCCGCAGGGGTGAGCTTGACGCTCAGCGGGACCTTCTTTGTCTCGCTCGTAAGTGCCTTGACAATCGCGGCAGTCGTCGCAGTCTGATCGACCGTCACTCCAGGTGACGATGGCTGGGCGACAAGTTCGTAACCAACAATCTCACGCGTGGCATCTACCGGTTGCGTATCGACTTTCGACGCCACGTCGGCAACCCACGACTTCACCGCGCTTTCATCGATCGAGAACTCGGTCGTTACGTTCACCGACAGCGAGCTGCCGAGGAGATCATGCTGAAGGCGGCCGAGAAACGGTGCGCTGCTGCGCGACGAATACGCCTGCGCGAGCATCTTGTCGACGTCAATCGATACCGCGGGTTCGGGGTCAAAGGTCAGGGCCTGTCCGCTTGCGTCCACGGACACCTCCGCCAACAGCGGGGTGGAAACCGCAGTCGCGATGGTGCTGCGGGCCTGAGCCGCGTTCATGCCTGCCAGAGAGCGCTCCGCGACAACGACTCCGTTCGGCACGGTCTCCCGGCTTTGGAAGTCGTTGATTGCCGCCCAGGTCATGGCTCCGGCCGCAGCAAGCAATGCCATGGCCATGAACACCCCGAGTATTCGTACCAGAACGTGAAGTGCCTTCATTCTTAGAGTTCTCCCGTAGGACGCAGACATATCGTTGGGCACACTATACAGGCTTACGCTTCTGTCGAGGCGCGCAAGGACGTGATGCGGATTTATTGTGGTGTCACGTTGTAGGTTGTTCCCCGCGCCATGGCCGAGCGATTCTTCGTGTTAGACTTCGACAGCGACTTTCTTGCCGATTCGAGGAGTTGCGCCTGCAATGAGAGCAGTGCGACCCAGTGACCGCGGTCCCGCCGTAGAAGATATTCAGCGCCGCCTGCTGGCCCTTGGTTACGACCTTGGCCCGACGGGTGTCGATGGCGTGTTCCTCGGCAAGACCGCGGATGCCGTGCGCGTATTCCAGCAGGAAAGGCATCTCGCCGAGGATAGCGTTGTGGGCGAAAGCACGTGGGCTGCTCTAGTCGATGCAGGATTCACGCTTGGCGACCGGATGCTGTATCTACGGTTGCCCCATTTCCACGGAAACGACGTGCTCACGTTGCAGTGTGCATTAAACGTCCTTGGTTTTGCCTGCGGCCAGGCCGACGGTATCTTTGGCACGTTCTGCGAGCGGGCTGTGCGCGAGTACCAACGCAACGTCGGCTTGCCGGCCGACGGCATCGTCGGGCCCGAGACATCAAACACCCTGCTGAACCTGCGGCATGTGTGGGAAGGCAAGGACTCTGGCGCACATTCCGCGGCACGCACGAAGCCGGCGCGAATAGCAGATGTACTGAAGCGGGTTCACTTGATCGTCTTAGGAGATGACGCCTCAGGCGCGCGCGTTGCTCGGCGCCTGGTCAACCTTGCGCAGGCTAGTGAGCCAGAAGCCTTGATACGGTTCGGCATTGAGGGTGAACAGCCGCCGGCAAAGACGGTTGTGTTCCACCTGTTGGGATGTGGCACGACACCTGCTTGTGGGAAGCCAGTGGTTCGTATGGATGGCGCCGTGGCGCTTTCCTCCCGTTTGTTCACTGCGTTGTCGTCGGTCAGGTCCGGATGTCCGGATCTTGTTGTCGAACTTGGCGACACAGGCGAAGATGAAGAGAGAAAAGACCAGAGAGCAGCCGTTCTCCTCCTCGATGCCATATGTCTGGCGTTCGACCGGGATCCGTCCGGATGGTAGAATCGCACCGGCTTCTCCTCTGACTGTATAGGAGGAAACGAACTGAAGAGCCCTATTCGCACGCTATCCGCCCTCTTGCTAGCCGTCGCGCTCGTCTTCGCGGCGGCCGCTCCGGCCTTCGCAGTCACGTCTGCGGAGAAGCTGGCTCAAGCAGCGGTCGCCAAGACGAAGGTCGATGACCTCAACAACCAGTATGAAGTGGCTCAAGACAACTACAACGTTGCGAACAGCAAGCATGAAGCTCTCTTGGCACAGACAAAGACCGCGCAGGCGCGCGTCGATGCGGCTGAAGCGCGCCTCAAGCAACTTCAGACGCATCTGTATACTCGCGTGAACACCATGTATCGCCAAGGAGTTCTTGGGGTACTCGACGTGCTTCTCGGCGCGCGAACCTTCGAACAGTTCGCTTCCACTTGGGACGTCCTCAAGGAGCTCAACAAGTCGGACGCCAAGTACATCGCCGATACCAAAGCGGCGCGTATCGAGGCTCAGGCCGCCCACGAGGATCTGGCGGCCAAGGAGAAGGACTCGGCCGCGCAGCTTGCGATCATGGACAGCGCGAAGAAGAGCGCCGCGCAGAATCTCGCCGACGCCAAGAAGCTCCTCACCGGCATCGAGGCGGAAGTCGCGCAGCTTCAGGCGCAAGAAGCGGCTGACAGGGCTCGTCAGGCCTCGTCATGGCAGAGCGGCTCAGGTGGAGGCAACTATCCGCCTCCGACGCACGCAGCGCGCAGCGAGGTCGTCAACATCGCTAAACAGTACCTTGGCGCGCCCTATCGTTGGGGTGGTTCAGGGCCCAACTCCTTTGACTGCTCGGGCTTCACGATGTTCGTGTACTCGCAGGTCGGTGTTGATCTTCCGCATAGTGCGGCAGCCCAGATCGGTTATGGGGAGCGCGTGTCGCGGGCGGATCTACAGCCGGGCGATCTCGTCTTCTTCGGGTCGCCGATCGGCCATGTCGGTATCTACATCGGCGGGGGCATGATGATCGACGCACCTCACACCGGCGATGTTGTGAAGATCCAACCTGTTGACCGAAGCGGCTACGTTGGGGCATGCCGTCCGTAGTGGGCTGTCCGGCTCGACATCATGTGTGTCTTTTCGGGATGGGGGCGTGATCGTTCGTGCCGGAGATCGATAGTCTGCTCAGGACCGTGTGCGACATGGGTGCTTCCGACCTGCATCTGAAGGTGGGGAGCCCTCCCGCGGTACGCCTGTACAAGAAGCTTACCGTTCTTGAAGACATGCCTGTCATGACTCCGGAGCGGGTGCGCGAGCTTGCGGTCGGTTTCATGACCGAAGAGCAGTTCGCGGCCTTCGAGACCCGGCATGAGATCGATTTCGCGTACTCCTTGGCAGGGCTCGCCCGTTTCCGGGTCAACGTGTTTCAGCAGCGGGGTACTATCGGCATGACGCTGCGCCGCGTTGCCACGCGACGGGAGACGTTTGAAGAGCTCGGCCTGCCACCCGTTCTTCGCCAGCTCGCCAACGAGCCACGCGGCCTGGTTCTCGTCACGGGGACGGCAGGATCAGGCAAGACAACGACTCTCGCATCCATCGTCGATCACATCAACGAATCTCGAGAAGGACATATCGTCACGATCGAAGATCCGATCGAAGTACTGCACGCCGACAAGCGGTGCATCGTCAATCAACGCGAAATCGGCGTTGACACCGCGAGTTACGAAGAAGCCCTTCGTCACGTTGTGCGTCAGGATCCCGACGTGATCTTGATCGGCGAAATGCGCGACCTCGAGACCGTCTCGGCTGCTATGTCGGCGGCAGAGATCGGGAAGTTCGTGCTTTCGACTCTGCATACCGTTGACGCCACGGAGACGATAAGCCGCATCATCGATTTCTTTCCCACCCACCAGCAGACGCAGGTCCGACTCTCTCTCGCGGCAAGCCTGAAGGGCGTGGTGTCCCTTCGGCTCATCCCGGACACCCAAGGCGGACTGGTGCCGGCGGTCGAGGTGCTCGTCATGACCGGCACGATCCGCGAATACATCGTGGACCCCGAGAAGACCCAGCTTATCCGCGACGCAATAGCGGGTGGCGGCTACTATGGCATGCAGACGTTTGATCAGTCCCTGCTGGCCTTGTACAGGGAAGGGCGGATCACGCTTGAGGATGCTGTTGCGACGGCGCACAACGCGCATGACTTCCGCATCAAGATTCGCCAACTCGGAGTTGACCCCGGTCGACTTGGGCACGCAAGCGCCTAGCGCATTTCGGCCGAGATCTCCGCAGCACGCCTCTTGGCTCGGCCCCTGCCAAAGAGCCAGGTCAGCGTCGCGCCCCCAAATGCTCCGACCGTGTCGAGCGCCCAGTCGCTCATATCCGGAGTCCGCATGAAGACGAACTGCTGGTGGAACTCGTCGGCGGCGCCGTAGAGTGACGCGAGCAGGACGGCCAGCCCGAAGGCGACGCCCACTCGCCGATCAACCCGCAGTGCGAGGGACAACAATATGCCGAGCACGGCATACTCGCCGAGATGGCCGACCTCGGAGTAGCCACCGGGAATGATGGAGCCAGGCAGTGAGGACGCGGCATAGATGCCGCCGGCCCATGCGACCGTGAAGAACCACAGAATTGGCCTGCTCACACGCTTGCTCATCGACTCGACTCCGTTCGATTGGACAGTGGCAGTCTATCATCACGAGTTCGAAAGACGCATTCGGCTTGACTTCGCGGCAAGAGGTCTGGGAGTGTGGATCCATTCAATCGACCGAAAGCGGCATCTCGTGACACGCAGGCAATCCCTCATCATCGTCATTGTCTCAGCAGCGTGCTTTGGCACGCTCGCGGTGCTGACGCCGCTTGCCTACGGGCAAGGCGCGACTCCGCTTCCGCTGTTGGCCTGGCGTTTCCTGTTCGCATCGCTTCTGCTCGGCACGGTTGCGTCTCTGCGAAACAAGAAGGCCCTGCTGGTTCCGCGCTCCGATCTGGGGCGGTTTGCCGTCCTTGCGATTGCGGGATATGGAGCCGCCTCGATCTGCTTCTTCTTTGCACTGAAGTTCGCCGACGCATCGGTGGTCGCCGTATTGCTCTACGCGTATCCGGCGATTGTCACGGTCGTGAGTTGGCTTGCCCTCGGCGAGAAGGCCACGTGGCAGCGCGGTGCGGCGGTGTTGGTGACGTTCGTCGGGTGCGCGCTGGTCGTGGGGCTGTTCGGCGGCGCGGCGCACGCCTCGTGGCAGGGCGTGGCGCTCGGCCTCGGTGCAGCAGTCACCTATGCCTCGTTCAACCTGTTGTCGCACCGGTGGCTTCCCGGGCGATCGCAGATGGTGATGATGACGTACACGTTCGCCACGGCCGGGGCGATGGCGGCGGTTCTCGCGCTGGTGCTCGGGCAGTCGCTCTCGCCGGGCAGTTGGCATCCAGCGGTATGGTGGTTGCTGGGTGTCATAGTGCTCGTCCCGACGTTTGTCGCGATAGTCCTCTACCTGGAAGGAATCCGGGGCTTGGGACCGTCACAGGCAGCTGTCGTATCCACACTCGAGCCGCTCTTCACCATGGTGCTGGCGTGGTTCGTGCTGCATGAACGGTTGACGGCGCCGCAAGTCTTGGGCGCGGTGCTCGTCTTGGCAGGTGTTGCTGCGGCCGAGATCGCCGCGCGCATGACCGCGGAACCTCCCGCGGTATGATATGCGCTGTCCGCGGGCTGCGGATCGCTCTTCTTGGAAGTGGGTAGGATGGGAAACGTTGACTTCTACAAGACACTTCAGATAGCTCGGCATGCCGAGCCTGAAGTTGTTGAGCGCGCATACAAGGCATTGTCGATGAAGTACCACCCCGACAAGGTCGAATCGGCCGAGCGCGAGCGAGCCACTCGCCGAATGCAACAGATCAACGAGGCGTATCAGACGCTGCGTGACGCCGAGAAGCGCCGGCGCTACGACAGAACGCTTCCGACTGACGCTTCAGGAGACGCTTGGGACCGGTTCTGGGAGCGGGGGCTCCTCGGGCTGTTTCTGGATCGCTATCTGCCCCGGTGATGCCCATTTTCTGCCATCATTGGTCCAGATTGATGGCCCCTCGCGCACAGACTCTCATACAAATGCCACATCCGGTGCACCGCTCCTGTCTGACTACGAACGCTCCGGATTCCTGCACGATCGCCCCCTGAGGGCAGACCCGCCGAGCAGGGCACGACGGGTTCTGATCGCATTTCGGCCGTTCGATGAACGCTCTTTCTGCCATTGGGACCGTCCATGTTCTCTTGTAGTGTCGTTACCGCTACTCTGTCTTCAGAGTAAGATTCTTTGTGACCATAATACCCCAAGGGGTATATGAATCGCAATCGGGAAGCAGTTTGCTTTCTGCACAAAGGCTGAATGTGCTTTCGGGTCCAAAGAGAGGCGAGTCTATGGGCGTCGTTGACGATCGTCTGGCGAGCGAAGGATTGGTTCTGCCTGCGGTGGCGCCGGCACTGGGATCGTATCTGCCAGCGGTGCGGACGGGATCGTTGGTGTTCACAAGCGGCCAACTGCCCGTGGTCGAGGGTGTCCTAGAGGTCGCGGGCGCTGTCGGAGGGGAACTTCCGGCCGAAGTGGCTGCTGCAGCAGCTCGACGGTGCGCGCTCAATGCGCTTGCGGCTGCATCCACTGTCTGCAGTCTCGACGAAGTGACGCGCGTGGTGAAGGTCACGGGCTATGTCGTATCGGCTCCCGGATTCTGTGGACAGCCCGCAGTGATCAATGGGGCGAGCGAGATAATGATCATCGCGTTTGGCGAGGCGGGCCGACATTCGAGGGAGGCGGTGGGCGTCGCAGAACTGCCGCTGGGCGCTCCGGTTGAGGTCTCGCTCGTGCTCGAAATCGGCTCGGCGAGCTGACGTTTTGCGATTCTGGCGGTGGCATGTTAGCATGGCGCCCGCCCGGGATGTGGCTCAGCTTGGTAGAGCGCTCGGTTCGGGACCGAGAGGTCGTGGGTTCGAATCCCGCCATCCCGACCATCCGGACATGACGGCAGGTCGCCTTTCGCGGCCTGCCGTTTCAGCTCTTCGGGGTAGGTAGGTATGCTGCAGTCATTTCTTTGCTGGCTCGGATATGGGCTATGCCATCAGCTGCCGGAGCGTTCGTTTCTTGGCGGCGGAATCCAGCTGCCTGTCTGTGCGCGCGACACCGGGATCTACATCGGCATAGTGGTCTCGCTTGCCGTGATCGCGCTCCTGCACCGGGGGAGTCACCCGAGGGAGTTCCCTAACGTCGCAGGGTGGGTCGCCGTCGCGGTCATGATTGGTGTCATGGCGGTTGACGGCGTAACGGAATACTCTGGCCTGCGTTCCACGACCAACGACTTGCGTCTGATCACCGGGCTTGCGGCCGGGTTTGCCCTAGGGGCGATTCTGGCGCCCATCCTCAACGACGAGGTATGGTGCAGCAGTTCTGCCGAGCGGGTGCTCGCGCCCGGTTGGCGACTTGCGGTCTGGCTGGGTGCCGTTCCCGTGAGCTTTGCGCTCATCCGATGGGGCGCGCCCGTTCTCGGCGAGGTCTATCCCATTTTGACTGCCGTGGCGATCATCGGCGCTTTGTGCTGTGTGAATCTCGTGATCCTGTGCGTGCTACCGCCCTTTGAGAGAAGGGCGACCAGCCTGAGGGATCTTTGGCCTGTGCTCGTGGTTGCCTTGGCGCTGTCTTTCGCCGAAATATGGGCGGCAGGCGCGATGCGCCACTTCCTTGAATCGCTCGTCGCTCGTTTCTAGCCAGGTTCCGAGCGGTTTGGCGACCCGTCAGGGTGATGTCAGAGTCTGCAGGTAACCTTCATTACGAACATAAGTTCGAATGGAGGTGCCAGATGATTTCGATTCAAGGCAGTCTGTGTGCGGATGGCGCGTACCTCGACGCACTGGTGGAGGCTGCATGCAGACGCGAGGTTCCCTTGCCGATTGCAGAAGAAGCCAACCGAGCAACGGTAATGATGTTGCGCCGCTCAGGTGCGGGTCTGGCATCGCCATCTGCGCGACGTAGGGCGCGTGCCTACTTCGACGCCGTAGTAAGACGACGGGTGATGCGCGACGCATCGGCGCGGTGCGCATCGGCCTGCTACATCGTGGCGGCCGAAGTCGCGGACCTACAGGCTTCGGGTCGGGATGGCGAGGGCATCTGGCAGGAGATCGAGCGAGGTTGGCGCGACCGTGTCTCGGGAGAGGTGCTGGAGCATTTTCGGATGAGGCTTTGCGGCTAGAAGCGACGGCAGGTGCTACTGCGAGCCTGCGAAGATGACAGTGCCATCCAGCCCCAGCACCCAGAGGCGTTTCAAGGTCAACGGGGCACCTACAGGACCAGTGGCTTCGACGACGATCAACGCTCTCGTGCCATTTACCGCAGCCCGTTCAACGTACACTGGGATGCCGCGCATGTCAGCAGGAAATGCATTCGTGATGATGCTCGCAGCGTCAGCGGCTTCCCCGCCCTGCCGGCGGAGCGCCGTCAAAGCGTTGTGTCGCATCTCCACCACGTTCGGATCGACCTGTTTGGAGATTGCGGTGATGTCGACCTGGGCATACAAGGATTTCACCGACTCGTCTGAGTAGGAGGCACCACGGTCCAAGTAGGTCGGAGCCTTCGCCGAGCAGCCCGGCAAAACAGCGGCGGCGAGGAAGCATACTGCGATTAGTTGCCAAGTCTTCATCGTGATCGGCATGGAAACCTCCTAGTGGATGGGTAACACCATATCAGACGGAGAATGCGCGTTCGCTCTTTGTCCGTCAGGTCGTAGAAAACGCTGGAAGAAGGTAGCGACTCGTGCAGATAATCTCCTTTGTCTCTGACTTTGGCCTGATGGATCCATCGGTCGGCGTGTGTCATGCGGTGATCATGCGGGCTTGTCCGCAGGCGCATATCGTTGATCTCAGTCACCACGTGTCGCCTTTCGATATTCGCGCTGGTGCGGCGATGGCGGCAGCCGGCGTCTATCAGCTTCCGGACGCAATTCATCTCGTAATGGTAGATCCCGGCGGGGGAGCGGGTGGTCGAAACCTATGCATACTGACGAAGACAGGCGCGCGCATTGTCGGCCCCGACAATGGGGTTCTGCTACCTGCTGCACTAAGGGCAGGCGGGATCCGTGCCGTCTTTGCCCTCGACCCGGCCAAAATCAACGGTCGTGGCCCGCATGCTACGTTCCGCGCACATGATGTGCTCGCACCGGCTGCCGCTGCGCTTGCCTGCGGGGTTAAACCGGAGTCATTAGGTGAATCCGTGGACGAGGATTCCCTTGTGCCGGCTCCGTTTGGGAGCTACCGCGTGGAAGACAGGTACGTTCTATGCGTAGTTCTTGAGTCGGACCGATTTGGCTCGCTGCATTTCAACATTCCGGTTGAAGACATTTCAGAATTGGGCTTGGGTGTCGCCAAGATTAGCGTGGATCTTGGTCACAACAATCTCGTCGTTCCGTTCTGTCAGACATACTCCGACGTTCCTGACGGAGACCCCGTATTCCTGAGTGACGCTTCGGGCTGGCTGACTCTTGCGGTGAACCGGGGAAGCGCAATCGACCGTTATGGGGTGGAAACGGGGACAAGCGTGAGGATGAAGGCGACCGGCTGATCAAGTCTTCTCGGCGTCTTCAGAATGTCAGAGCTCAAAGCTACCTTCTGACATGAGGCGCAGTGATGCGCGGATTGCGGAGAGGCAGCGCACCATGAAGAAGGACTATGTCAACGAGCTGGCTGAGGGCATGAAAGTCGACGCCCCCTTTGCATTGCGCGCAAAGGAGGTGCGCTCGTCTCGAGCCGGTGATCCGTACCTGAGCCTTGAGCTTGCCGATCGTACGGGCCAGTTGCCGGCGGTGCTGTTTCGCCCCTCAGGAGGGGCCTTGGCGGTTCCTGTCGGGTCCGTGGTACATATCCAAGGTACGGTCACGGTGTATCGGGGAATGAAGCGCATCTCAGTCGTTGCGCTCACTCCTGCCGAGAATCACGATCCTGCAGATATGATCGCCGCTGGGGTCTCATCGATCCCCGAACTTCAGGCGCAGTTTCGGGCATTGGTTCGAAGTGTTTCGGACCAAGGAATGTCGCGCGTGTTGCGAGCGGTGTTCGGCGAGGCTCGATACTTTGGGCTATTCTGCCGTTGCCCCGGTTCGCAGTCGCATCACCATGCGTATCTCGGGGGATTGCTTGAGCATTCGGTCGCAGTCGCAAGGCTCTGTGTCTCCCTTTCGGAGCAGTATCCCGCTGTCGACCGCGACCTGCTTGTCACAGCAGCCTTGCTGCACGATGTCGGCAAGTGTGACGAGCTGTCGTTCGAGACTGCGATTGAGTACACAGACGAAGGCAGGCTAGTCGGGCACGTCGTGCTCGGCATGAGGCGTTTGCACTCGGCGGTTGAACGCGTGGGAAGACAGCTGCCCGCAGAACGTGCCATGCAGCTTGAACACGCGGTTCTCTCCCATCACGGGGAGTTGGAGTGGGGCTCGCCGAAGAAGCCTTCCACTCTCGAGGCTCTGCTGCTTCACCATGCAGACAACCTCGATGCCAAGGCCGCCGGCTTCTCCTCGCTGCTTCGCGGTGCGGCGCGCGCAGATGAGGTTTGGACGGACGCTGCGAACCTGTTCCGCCGTCCGCTGTATGCACCCAAGGCTGTCGAGGACGACAGGCCTCACGCGGTGGACGAGGACGCCCAGTACTCCCGGCTTACGGCGTGAAGTGGATAGGTCGGCCCATCCCGAGAACAACCGCCGAAGGGGCTGCAATGTAGCCCTTCGGGGTATGAGCATTCTGGATGTGCGGACGAAACGGATGGTCTTCAGGAGGCGCGAATGTTCGACGTTCCCTCTATTCGTCTTGGCAAGATCTTCGGTATTCCATTCGAGATTAACTTGAGCTGGACGATCATCTTCACTCTCGTCGCGTTCACGTTGAGTAGCGGATACTATCCCGCGATTCCGGCTGCCCACGGTGCCCCATCGTGGCTATACGCCTTGGTGGGCGTAACGACGACGGTTCTCTTCTTCGGGTCCGTCCTAGCGCATGAACTGAGCCATTCGCTCGTGACGCGCGCCCAAGGCGGCAGCGTGGACAAGATCACACTGTTCGTATTCGGCGGGGTAGCGCAGATCTCCGAGGAACCCGCGACTCCGGGCAAGGAGTTCTTCATGGCCTCCGCCGGGCCTCTGAGCAGCCTGATCATTGCTGGGCTGTGCTATCTAGGCTACGTGATCGCGATTGCGCGTGGAGCTGCGTGGTGGGCTTGGGCGCCTTTGCAGTATCTCGCGACCATCAATCTCTTCCTGGGTGCTTTCAATCTGCTCCCGGGCTTCCCCCTCGACGGTGGGCGGGTCTTTCGCTCGGCCGTCTGGGCGGTTACAGGTGATTCGTCCAAGGCGACACGGTGGGCGGCGCGTTCGGGACAAGCTATCGGATGGGCAATGGCCACGGTCGCCGCACTGATGGTGTTGGGCGGTCGCACAGACTTCATCTGGTTTGGGTTAGTCGGTTGGTTCATAGCGTGGCTAGCCGGAGCTTCCTACAGTGAGCAGCAGCTGAAGACTCGCATTGCCGATGCGGTTGTGGGCAAGGTGATGAGCCCGAATCCCGACTATGTATTGGGTGAGATCAGTGTAGAGGCGCTCGTTCAGGAGCACCTGCTTGGGAGAAGGCACAGCCGCTATCCGGTGATGCACGGCGGGGAGATCGTCGGCGTTGTGTCGCTGGCGGATGTGAAGTCCGTGGCTCGAGTGGACTGGCCTCGCGTGTCAGTGATCGACATTACGAACCGCAACCTCGCGAAGCTTAGTGTCTCGGTCAACACTCCGATCGTCTCAGTTCTTGGGCGTCTTGCCGGCGAAAGCCCGGGTGCGCTTCTTGTGGTGCGCGACGGCCACCTGGCCGGCATAGTCACTCGATCAGATGTACTCAGGCTCGTCCAGAGTACCGATGTGTAGGGGTAGCTTGCACTTGCACGGCGCGCGCGGATCCGCTCGGGTGCGCACATACAGGCGCTTGCAGGCGCCTGTTGCAGTGGCTACGATGACGGTATCGTCCGGCAACGATTCGGGGTCCTTACGTGGCTATTCTTGCGCGGAATCAGCCCATACCGCACGGAGTCATAGAACGCCTGCCTTCGTATCTCAACGTGCTGCTTCACTTGAGAAATGGCGGGGCGCAGACGGTCTCATCGGCTCGGCTATCGACCCTTACTGAGGTCAATGCCGCACAAATACGCAGGGATCTTGCGCATTTCGGGCAGTTTGGGAAGCGTGGGGTGGGCTACGAAATCACCATGCTCACCGATCGAATCCAGCGGATTCTGGGCTCTGATCACGAGCAGCAGGTGGCGGTGGTTGGGGCAGGACACCTCGGCTCGGCCATCGTGCAGTACGACGGACTCCGCACTCACGGGTTTGTGGTCGGCGCTTTGTTTGACAACGACCCCGAGAAGGTCGGCACCCGAGTGGGTGGTCTTACGGTCATTCCCGTCACCGAGCTTGAGCGCGTAGTGTCCGAGAAAGGCATTCGTTTCGGCGTTCTGGCCGTTCCCGCCGATTTTGCGCAGAACACAGCCGATCGTCTTTGCGCCGCTGGTGTCCGCGCGATAGTGAACTATTCGACAGCTTTCGTAACCGTGCCCGAGACCGTCACGCTGCACAACACGGATCCGGTCCGGGAGTTGCTACACACCCTCTACTATCTATCTGAAGCAGAAGGAATAGCAGGGTCGCTGCACTGATGGTAAGCTAGTTGCAGAGTAAACCGGCCGAGGGCATATCGGCTGATTCAAGGATACGTTGGAGGCACTCATGAAGCTCTTCGAGCCACAGGTTCTTATTATCATCTTGGTTATCGTACTTTTGATCTTTGGCCCCAAGCAGCTTCCGCAGCTGGGCAAGTCTCTCGGCAAGACGATGAAGTCGATCCGCGATGGCGTTGAGGGCAAAGACGAGGATGCCGAAGCGGGCGATGAAGCCGAGGCCAAGTCCGAGAAGAAGTCGGAAACCGCTTCCAAGAGCTAGGAACAGCGAGAACCGTGAAGATCCTTGAGCCCTATGGTTTGATTCTGATCGGGATTGTTCTTCTGATCCTGTTCGCGCCCAAGCGTTTGCCCGATCTTGGTCGGTCGTTTGGCAAGACGATGAAAGCGTTTCGCGAGAACATCAAGAGCGACAGTATCGTCGAGGCCGAGCACGCCCAAGGGCCCTCGAAGTCGGTCAAAGCCGAGACGGGTGCCAAGCATTCTTAGCGGTTCAAGCGATTGGGTTTTTCCGAGTTGGGCTGGGTACTTGTAGACGCCCATCGTTCGTATATACTTTCGGGGACATTTAGCGGGCTGCTCACCTTGAATAGGGGGGCAGCTCTCGCGTTGTCGCAGTCATTGTTTACCGCGAGTGTCTGACACGGGGGTTGCCCTTATGAATAAAGAGATCGCTCTTACGCCGGAAGGTCAGGCGAAGCTTGAAGAAGAGCTTCGACACCTTGAGACTGTGCGTCGGCGAGAAGTCGGAGAGCGCATCAAGGAAGCAAAGGAGTTCGGAGACATATCCGAGAACTCCGAGTATGACGACGCCAAGAACGAGCAAGCGTGGGTTGAAAGCCGCATTATCGAGGTCACGCAGATACTTGCCCGTGCCACGATCATCGATGCGCCTAAAAAGAATCCTGACCGCGTGACGCTTGGCAGCAAGATCGAGCTGGAGTCGCCAGGTGGCGCGGTCAACACATTTCAGCTTGTCGGCTCGGCAGAGGCCGACCCGGCGAATAACAAACTCAGCAACGAGTCACCCGTTGGGCAGGCTATTCTCGGCCGCAAGAAGGGCGACAGCGTGGCCGTCACGACACCCTCGGGCAAGGTCATCGAGTATCGCGTTCTCGCGATATCCCGATAGTCCGATGAGCGAGAGCGAGCACATCAACCCCGATCCGTCCGCTGCAGTTGTGGACGATCCGTTTGCCGTCAGGCGCGCCAAGTACGATGCGCTGTTGGCGGCGGGCGAGGAGCCGTATCGGGACAGCTGGCCCGTGTCGGCTCGTTCAGCAGAACTCGAGGAGCGCTACTCGGCGCTTGAACCCGGCGCGGATACCGAGGAGATCGTGTCTGTCGCTGGTCGCCTAGTGGCAAAGCGGGATCAGGGCAAGATCGTGTTCCTCGTAATCCGCGATTCGACGGGGGACCTGCAACTCTTCACGAGAATCAATGTGTTGGGCGAGTCGGGCTTCGAGGTGGTGAAAGACCTCGATCTGGGTGACTGGGTTGGCGCGACCGGAGTGGTTCTGAGGACTCGCCGAGGCGAGCTCTCGGTGGCGCCGACGCAGGTCGCGCTCCTCTCGAAGGCCCTGAGGCCGCTTCCCGAGAAGTACCACGGCCTCTCCGACACGGAGACGCGCTATCGTCAGCGCTATGTGGACTTGATCGCGAATCCTGAGGTGCGCTCGGTCTTCGAGACGCGGTTCCGCGTGATTGCGGCGATCAGACGCTACATGGAGTCGCTCGGCTATCTTGAGGTCGAGACGCCCATGCTGCACCCGATCCCCGGCGGCGCGACGGCTCGCCCATTCATCACTCATCACAACGCATTGGACATGCCTCTCTATCTGCGCATCGCTCCGGAGCTTTACCTGAAGCGGCTGCTCGTCGGCGGGTTCGAGCGTGTCTACGAGATCAACCGTTCGTTTCGAAACGAAGGCGTTTCTGTTCGCCACAACCCGGAGTTCACCATGATGGAGGCGTATCAGGCCTTCACGAACCTCGAAGGCATGATGGATCTGACCGAGGGACTTGTGCGCACGGCAGCAAGCGAAGTCCTAGGCACGACGGTGATCACCTATCAAGGCGTCGATGTGGACTTGGGCGCGCCTTGGCGCCGGGCGACCATGATTGACCTGACAAGCGACGCAGCCGGCGAGGATGTGTCCTTCGGGCGTTCTGTTGGCGATCTCAGCGAACTGTGCGCCAAACACGAAGTGCCGGTGCAGCCATCTTGGGGCAAGGGCAAGCTCATCACCGAACTCTTCGAGAAGCTCGTGGAGCGTAATCTCGAACAACCGACGTTTGTCACGGAGTACCCGCTCGAAACGTCGCCTCTTGCCCGAAAGAAGCCCGGTCAGCCTGAGCTCACCGAGAGATTTGAGTTGATTATCACCGGCCGAGAGTTCGCAAACGCCTTCTCTGAACTGGTGGATCCCGTGGATCAGCGAGAGAGATTCGCCGCGCAAATCGAGGCCAAGACAGCCGGCGATGACGAGGCGATGGGGTATGACGAAGACTATCTCCGGGCGATGGAATATGGCATGCCCCCGGCGGGCGGCATGGGCATCGGCATCGATAGGCTGGTCATGCTGCTGACCGATTCGCCCTCGATCCGCGACGTATTGCTGTTCCCGCATATGCGTCCGGAAACCCAAAGCCGCCCGGTCGAAAGCTCCGGCAAATAGCTGGCTTAGTGGCCCCGCTCCGAGATTCGCGTAGAAATCTAAGTGTGGCAGACTCACATTTGTGGCATTAGGCTTGCTTCTTCATGCGAAACTGCAGTCTGTGTCGGTGTGGACGGGTATACTCCACAATATAGTCAAGTATGGGAGTCTACCGGTCGTCCCTACGGCCGTTCCAGATAGGAGGCCCGGGCATATGTTCGAGCGATTCACTGAGAAAGCCAAGAAAGTCATCGTGTACGCGCAAGAAGAGGCGCGTCTGCTCAACCAGAACTACATCGGTACCGAGCATCTTCTTCTTGGGCTGATTCGCGAGCAGGATGGTATCGCCGCACGCGCCATCGAGTCGCTCAGTATCTCCCTGGAAGACGTGCATGCCCAAGTTGAGGACCTTATCGGCCGGGGGACGTTCGTGCCGACCGGACACATTCCGTTCACGCCGCGGGCCAAGAAAGTTCTCGAGCTTTCATTGCGCGAAGCGTTGCAGCTCGGGCACAACTACATCGGAACCGAACACATCCTGCTGGGCCTTATTCGCGAAGGCGAAGGTGTTGCCGCGCAGGTGCTGCTCAACCTCGGTGCCGACCTCGACAAGGTCCGCTCGGCAGTGATCCAGCTTCTCTCCGGTCACTACGGCCGTCCTACAGAGGCGGGTGAGGAGAGACGCGGAGGCAGTGGTAGCGGGAACAGCATGCTCGATGAGTTCGGGCGCAACTTGACCCGTCAAGCTCGTGAGGGCAAGCTCGACCCCGTCATCGGCCGAGAGCGCGAGATCGAGCGCGTGATGCAGATCCTGTCCCGGCGTACGAAGAACAATCCCGTCCTCATTGGAGAGCCCGGAGTGGGTAAGACCGCTGTCGCCGAGGGTTTGGCCCAGCGGATTGCCAACGACGAGGTTCCCGAGACGATCAAGGACAAGCAGCTCTACACACTTGACCTTGCGGCACTTGTCGCGGGCAGCAAGTACCGCGGCGAGTTTGAGGACAGGCTCAAGAAGGTCATAAAGGAGATTCGTGAGCGCGGCGATATCATTCTGTTCGTTGACGAGATGCACACACTCGTAGGTGCGGGCGCGGCTGAAGGTGCCATCGATGCGGCCAGCATCATCAAGCCCGCATTGGCACGCGGCGAGCTCCAGACTATTGGGGCGACCACACTCAACGAGTATCGCAAGTACGTGGAGAAGGATCCGGCCCTTGAGCGCCGTTTTCAGCCGATCACCGTCGGCGAACCCTCGCCTGAGGAGACGGTCGAGATTCTCAAAGGCCTGCGTGATCGCTACGAGGCGCACCACCGCGTCAGCATCACCGACGAAGCGCTTCAGGCCGCGGTAACCCTTTCAGATCGCTACATCTCGGATCGGTTCCTGCCGGACAAAGCCATCGACCTTGTCGACGAGGCCGGCGCGAAGATGCGCATCATGATGATGACGGCTCCTCCCGGCGTCAAAGAGGTCGAAGAGCGGCTTCGCCGCGTCCGTGCCGAGAAGGAAGCCGCAATCGAAGCGCAGGAGTTCGAGAAGGCCGCCTCGCTGCGCGACAGCGAAAAGCAGGTTCTCGGCGAGAAGCGTGCTGTGGAAGAGGAATGGCTCAAACCCGACAACCACAGGGTCGTCGAAGTGACCGAGAAGGAGATCGCCGAGGTCGTCTCGATGTGGACAGGCGTTCCCGTCACTGCCCTCACTGAAGAGGAGACAGAAAAGCTCTTGCGCATGGAAACCGTGCTGCATGAGCGGATCGTCGGTCAAGACGAAGCAGTGACGGCAGTCAGCAAAGCCATCAGGCGCTCGCGTGCGGGCCTGAAGGATCCGAAGCGTCCTTCGGGGTCGTTCATCTTCTTGGGCCCTTCAGGCGTAGGGAAGACGGAGCTCTCGAAAGCGCTCGCGCAGTTCCTGTTCGGGAGCGAAGACTCCATGATCTCGCTCGACATGTCGGAGTACATGGAGAAGCACACGGTTTCGCGCCTGATAGGCTCGCCTCCGGGATACGTTGGGTTCGACGAGGGCGGTCAGCTCACCGAGCAGGTCCGCCGCAAGCCATACTCGGTCATCCTGTTCGACGAGATCGAGAAAGCACATCCGGATGTGTTCAATGTCCTTCTTCAGATTCTCGAAGAGGGCCGTCTTACCGATGCTCAAGGACGGCGCGTGAACTTCAAGAACGCCATAGTCATCATGACAAGCAACATCGGCGCGCGCGACATCGTAAAGAATAAGACGCTGGGGTTTGCTCCGAGCAGTGCCGGCGGCGCCCTTTCGTACGACACCGTCAAGGATCGAGTAACCGGCGAACTGAAGAAGGCATTCAGACCTGAGTTCCTGAACCGCGTCGACGACGTCATCGTCTTCCATGACCTGACTCCCGAGCAGATCGAACAGATTGTCGATCTCATGGTGGACAGACTGAGGGATCAGCTGCTTCTGCAGGGCTTCGGGATCACGCTCACCGCGGAGGCGCGCAAGCTGCTGGCCGCCGAAGGCTTCGATTCAACACTCGGAGCTCGGCCGTTGCGCAGGGCGATCCAGCGCCTGCTCGAAGACCCGCTCTCGGAGCAGATCCTCGCGGGCAACTGGACTACTGGCGACGTGATCGAGGTATTCGTCGAGAACGACCGACCTGCGTTTCGCCGTGGAGAAGGACGCATCGTGGTACCGGTCAAGGTTCCGCGAGAGCGCAAAGCGGAAAGTGACATGCGACCGGGGGTGACTGCGCCGAATCGCGGCTCTGCGGCGGGCGGCAGCCACACTCTCGGCAGCTTGTCGGGCGAGTAGCCAAGACGGTGGCGAAATCGCGAAGCGTCTGGTGCTGCGGGAACTGCGGTACCACTGCGTCGCGATGGATCGGCCGCTGTCCTGAATGTGGCGAGTACGGGACGTTTTCCGAGGAGGACGTCCGACCGGTCGGAAACGAGCGGTCGGGCGTCCTCGCTGCGGCCCCGGTGTCGCTTTCCGCTGTCGGGAATACCCAAGCGGTTCGCACCTCCTCTGGTGTGCCCGAGTTCGACCGCGCGCTCGGCGGAGGGCTCGTAGCGGGCTCGCTCCTGCTACTCGGTGGCGAACCGGGAATAGGGAAGTCAACTCTTCTATTGCAGGTCGCGGATGCTCTCGGCATGGGAGGCTCCGACGTCCTCTATGTGTGTGGCGAGGAGTCACCTCAGCAGATCGGGCTTCGCGCCAAACGGCTCGGGGCGGTTTCGAGTCGCATCGCGCTTCTGCCGGAGGTTGATATCTCGGTAGTCGAGCAGGTCGTGCGGGAGCGCAAGCCCGGTGTGCTGGTTATCGATTCCATTCAGACCGCATTTGACCCGGATGCCGGTGGCGCGCCTGGTAGTGTCGGGCAGATTCGTGCGTGCACGTCGCGGCTGATGCGAGTCGCAAAGGACCTCGGCGTGACTACGTTCCTTGTCGGCCACGTGACGAAGGACGGCGCGATAGCGGGGCCTCGCATGTTGGAGCACATGGTCGACGTCGTGCTCTACTTCGAGGGTGACCGGGACCATTCCTTCCGGATCGTTCGTGCGGTCAAGAACCGGTTCGGTCCTTCAGGTGAGATAGGCGTCTTCGAGATGGGCGAGGCGGGGCTTGCGGGGGTTGACTCTCCGTCGGCCACGCTCTTGGCCGAGCGAACCAAGGCCGTTCCCGGATCGGCAGTCATGGCGGCCGTGGAAGGATCGAGGACGCTGCTTGTCGAGGTACAGGCGCTTGTCACGCCGAGTTATCTGCCAGCGCCGAGAAGGCTTGCCACCGGTATCGACCTTGCGCGCCTGCTGCAGGTGCTCGCCGTGCTTGAGCGTCGGGCAGGGCTGTCCTTCGCCGGACAGGATGTGTACGTGTCAGTTGCCGGTGGCCTTCGGGTGACCGAGCCTGCCGTCGATCTGCCTCTCGCCCTCGCGCTCGCTTCGGCGCGAAAGGACGTTCCCGTGCCGATAGATATCGGCGCCTTTGGCGAACTTGGACTCACAGGACAGGTCAAGCCGGTCTCGCGAGCCGCCGATCGGGTGCGCGAGGCTTCTCGGCTGGGGATGAGCAGAGTATTGGGCGCAGCTTCGGCGTCGGCGGGAAAAACCTCGGTACAAGGACTCGTGAATGTGGCGACGGTGAACGACGCGCTTGGTATGCTGTAACAGCGCTGATTGCGCGTGTGTGGTTCCTACACGAATCCGAAGTCGGAGGCGCAGGTGGCTGAGCAGCGAGGGAAGGACCTGATGCACCAGGAACTCGAAAAGGTCGCGCCGGGAACGCGGCTACGCGAGGGGCTCGACATGATTCTGTCGGCACGCACCGGAGCCCTGATCGTAATGGGGGACACGGATGCGGTCGACGAGCTGTGCGATGGCGGATTCGTCATAGATACGCCGTTTTCTCCGCAGCGCCTCTTCGAACTCGCCAAGATGGACGGCGCCATCATTCTTGATGAGGGTGGGGAGAGGATCATCCGAGCCAACGTGCACCTCGTGCCCGATTCATCGCTTCTGACCACCGAGACGGGAATGCGCCACCGGACCGCCGAGCGGGTGAGTCGTCAGACACACGCGCTGGTTCTTTCGGTGTCTCAGCGTCGCGAAGTCGTTAGCCTCTACTTGCGCGGCCGCCGAGTCGCCCTCGAGGATATCGAGGTCGTCTTGGCGAAAGCCAATCAGGCGTTGCAGACGCTTCAGAACTACCGCACGAGGCTCGACGAGGTTCTTGACCGGCTTACCCATCTAGAGTTCTACGATCTCGTCACCATAGGCAATGTGGCAGAGGCCGTCGGGCGATTCGAGATGGTTCGGCGCGTTTCCAAGGAAGTCACACGGTATATTGCGCAGCTTGGCACCGACGGAAGGCTCATCAGGATGCAGGCAGATGAGCTGACCGCCAACGTGGAGGACCAGTACCTGCTTCTCACCCGGGACTATGCCGCCGATCCTTCGCTGCGTGAAGCGGCCTCGCTCCTCGGCCGTTTTGCGGAGCTTCCGCTCGAGAGGCTGCTCGAGTCGGATGCTGTCGCGCACGAGCTTGGGTTGGATGCCATAGACCGCGCGGAGCAGCACGTCTACTCGCGGGGGTACCGAGTGCTTGCGCAGTTGCCGGCATTGCCGGCAGGCGTCACAAACCGGCTGGTGGCTCGTTTCGACTCGCTCCCGGGCATCATGAAGGCGTCCTCTGAGCAGCTTGACGAGGTGGATGGCGTCGGCACCCGCAGGGCCAAAGCAATAGCGAGCGGCCTGATGCGGCTCAAGGCCCACTCCGAGGTCTAGAGGTATCCATGTTCATGAGCGCCGCCGGCAGAAAGGCCACCGACGTGGGTCATGTGAGAACCGCGGCAGTGATCGTGGCCGGTGGGAATGGCGAGCGCTTCGGTTCGGCGAGCGGCAAGCAGCTTGCCGTCCTGCTCGGGCGACCGATGCTCGGCTGGACTGCCGAGGCGTTCGACGCTGCCCCGGGTGTCGACCTGATCGTACTTGTCGCGCACCCAGGCCGCGTGGCCGACTACCGGGCAGCTCTTGACGCGCTCGGACTCCAGACTCCGCTCGTGGTGACCGGCGGAGGCGAAACCCGTCAGGAGTCCGTCGCCAACGGGCTTGCCGCAGTTCCCGGTACCGCTGAGATAGTCCTTGTCCACGACGGCGCAAGACCGCTCGTGACGAGTGACCTCATCGGGAGGCTTCTCGAGACGCTCGAGACCGCCCCGGAGGCGGCAGGCGTCGTCGTCGGCTACCCGTCAGTGGACACGCTCAAGCTTGTCGAGGGGCAGCGCGTGCTGTCCACTCCCGACCGCGCGCGTTTCTGGGCGGTGCAGACGCCGCAGGTGTTTCGGCTGGAGGCGCTGAAGGTGGCGTTTGCGCGGGCATCGGCCGATGGCTTCCTTGGAACTGATGACGCCTCGCTTGTCGAGCGTTTGGGTGGGCTTGTGCTCCTCTTCGAGGGGCCGAGAGACAACATCAAGGTGACCGTCCCCGAGGATCTCGCGCTGGTCGAAGCGATCTTGGCGCGCAGGTTGGAGAGAGGAGGTTCAAGAGATGCGGATAGGGATCGGGTATGACGCCCATGCATTCGCCGAAGGTCGGCAGCTGATTCTCGGTGGCGTGCGGATCGACCACGATCGAGGTCTTCTCGGCCATTCGGATGCCGACGTCCTTGCGCATGCACTCGCTGACGCAGTGCTCGGCGCGTTGCGTGCGGGGGATATCGGAGCGCTGTTTCCGGACACGGATCCCGCCTATTCCGGTGCCGACTCAATCGTCCTGCTCTCCCGCGTCGGCGATCTTGCGCGTGAGATGGGCTGGGTGGTCGTGGACGCCGATTGCGTGCTGATCCTTGAGCGGCCCAAGATATCGCCGTTCCGAGACCATATGCGCGCGAACCTTGCGCGTGCGCTCGGCGTTCCGCTCGACTCTGTTGGCCTGAAGGCCACCACCACCGAGGGTCTCGGGTTCGAGGGCCGGGCCGAGGGGGTCGGAGCGCAGGCGGTCGTGCTGTTGGACCGAGCGTAGAAGTGCATGTGGGAATCTGCTGCTAGACTGTGCGGCAGGAAGGTGCCACGGGCACGAGGACTGATAGGGAGCCTTGACCAAGACCATGTTCGAGCGAATGCGTGAAGACATCCGGAGTGTGAAGGAGCGCGACCCCGCAGCGACATCGTCGGCGAGCGTGCTGTTCAACTACCCTGGCTTGCACGCACTGTGGGGGTACCGGATCAACCACTGGCTCTGGACCCATGGCTCTCCCGGATTCGCCCGCTGGTGCTCCCAAGCCGTGCGCTTTTGCACGGGAATCGAGATCCATCCCGGTGCTCTGATCGGCCGACGATTCTTCATTGACCACGGCATGGGTGTGGTCATCGGCGAGACGACGATCATCGGCAACGATGTGACGCTGTACCAAGGGGTCACGCTCGGCGGTACCGGCAAGGAGGTCGGCAAGAGGCATCCGACGCTTGAGGACTGGGTGGTTGTGGGCGTCGGCGCTTCCGTGCTGGGCGACATCACGGTGGGGCACGGCAGCAAGGTCGGTGGCGGCGCGGTCCTGATTGACGACGTCCCTCCGAACTGCACGGTGGTGGGTGTGCCGGGGCGCGTGGTCATGCGCAGCGGATCGCGGATCGATGCCATCGATCTGCACCACGAGGATCTTCCCGACCCGGTCGTCGAGATGTTCCGCTGTCTTCAGCGTCGCATGGACCGGCTCGAGCGCCGCGCATCAGAAGACCGGGAGGCGGTTCTGCACCTGGGCGCGGCCGAGCTGGAGTCGGAAGAGGCCGCTGTTGACGTCGACGACGCCGACAGGATCTGTGAGATATAGCCGATATCACCATTCCGCGCCTCGACGCCGACCCGCCAAGCCGGGGGCGATATACTGGGCACGCAATCAACACGCGACGACTTCTCGAAACAGGTCACATCAATGAAGGTCTATAACTCGCTCACCCGCACAAAGGAAGAGTTCGTGCCCCGCGAGGCCGGCAAGGTCGCCGTCTACGTGTGCGGGCCGACGGTCTACAACTACATCCATATCGGCAATGCGCGCACGTTCCTTTCATTCGATGTCATCAGGCGCTACCTGGAGCACAAAGGGTTCGACGTGCGTTTCGTCCAGAACATCACCGACGTCGACGACAAGATCATCAACCGCGCCGCCGAGGAAGGCCGCGCTCCCGCCGAGATCGCCGAGCAGTACGCCGAGGCGTTCTATGCGGACATGCGCGCCCTCGGCGTGAAGGACCCGACGGTCCGCCCCAAGGCCACGGAGACCATCCCCCAGATGGTTGCGACCATCACGCGGCTCATCGAGGGTGGCCACGCGTACGAGGCCGACGGCGACGTCTACTTCTCGGTACGCAGCTTCCCGGCATACGGCCTGCTCTCCGGCCGCGATATCGATGCGATGGAAACGCAGGCTCGCGTCGAGTCCGGCGATCGCAAGCGCGACTCGCTCGATTTCGCTCTCTGGAAAGCCGCCAAGCCCGGCGAGCCGCACTGGCCGAGCCCGTGGGGGGAGGGGCGCCCCGGTTGGCACATCGAATGCTCGGTCATGTCGGAGATGGAACTTGGCCTGCCGTTCGACATCCACGGCGGCGGAAGCGACCTCATCTTCCCGCACCATGAGAACGAGATCGCGCAGTCCGAGGCGGCGTTCGGCGTCCCGTTCGTGCGCTACTGGCTACACGGCGGCATGCTGCAGATCAACGCCGAGAAGATGAGCAAGTCTCTCGGCAACTTCACGCTCGCTCGCGACGTGCTGGCCCGCTATCCTGTGCCGGTGATCCGCCTGCTCATGCTCCAGACCCACTATCGCAGTTCACTCGACTTCTCCGACGTGCGACTCGACGAGACCGCTATCGCCTATGAGCGACTCGACAACTTGGTGCGCAACCTGCGCTGGGCACGCGAGTCTCCGGCGTCCGGCGCTGGTGTCGCCGGCGCGGCCGTCGAGGATCTGCGCTCGGCGATCCACGAGACCCGCGAGAAGTTCGACGCCGAGATGGACGACGACTTCAACACCGCCGGCGCGCTGGCCGCCATCTTCGAGATCGCCCGCATCGCCAACGGCTTCCTCGCTGATCATCAGTCCGCGATCGCCGAGACAGACCGGCAGGTCCTGTGCGAAGCCGAAGATGCCGTCGTGTCGCTGCTCGGCGTGCTGGGCGTGGATCTGGCGTGCGAGCAGCGCACCGCGTACCCGCCCGAGGTCCTCGGCCTGGCGCGCGAGGTGGCTGGCTACGAGGGTACGGACGCGGAAGCGGGCGTCGAAGCTCTTCTGGCGGCCCGTGCGTCCGCGAGAGCCGACAAGAACTGGGCGCTGGCCGACGCGGTGCGAGACGGGCTCGCGAAGGTCGGGCTCCTCATCGAAGATACCGCACAGGGCGCGCGCGTCGTCTTCCGGCCGGAAGGCTAGGCAATGCTCATCATTGAAGGTCGCAATTCGGTCATCGAGGCGCTGCGCGCCGGGGTGCCATTGCGCAACATATTCATCGCCGAGGGCACCAAGCCCGACCGCGGAATCGACGAGATAGTGCGCCAGGCGGGCGTGGCCCGAGTCCCGGTCAAGCGCGTACCGCGCCGCGACATCGATTCGCGCAGCGAGCGGGGAGCGCACCAAGGCGTGCTCGCTGAGGCGGATCCGTACCGCTTCGCTTCGCTCGACGACGTCTTGTCGGCGGCGGAGGGCAAGGTCCGCTCACTCATCATCGCGCTCGATCACGTGACGGATCCCGGCAATCTCGGCGCCGTCTGTCGGAGCGCCGAAGTCGTCGGCGCTGACGGGGTGATTGTCGCCAAGCGCCGCTCGGCCGCGGTGACGCCGGCGGCGTACAAGACTTCGGCCGGTGCACTCGCGCACGTGCATCTCGCTCAGGAGCCAAACCTCGTGCGCTCGATAGAACGCTGCAAGGAGGCGGGCTACTGGGTGGCCGGCGCCTCCGAACGGGCCGAGCAGAACGTATGGGAGGCTCCTCTGGACGGCCGCGTCGTCTTAGTGATGGGCTCGGAAGGTGCAGGGTTGTCTCGACTGGCACTGGAGGCCTGTGACTTCTTGGTGCGCCTGCCGCAGGCCGGCAAGGTCGGTTCACTCAACGTCGCGCAGGCGACAACCGCCATCGCCTACGAATGGCTGCGCCGAGGGGCTCAGCAAAAGTGAGCAAGCATCGGGTGCTGATCGTTGACGGTTACAACGTCATCCGGCAGACGCCGCCGTATTCCGTGCTTGCCGAGCAAGACCTTGATACGGCACGAGCGGCACTTGTCTCGGATGTGTCGGCGTATGCGGCTCAAGGTGCATGGCGTGCCACGGTCGTTTTCGACGCCCACGCAAACCCGCGATCCGACGGCGTATCTCATCGGCTGGCCGGGCTCACAGTCACGTTCTCTAGGTACGGAATCGACGCTGACTCGGTGATAGAGTCCCTTGCGCGTGCGGCGAGGGAGCGTGGCGACGAGACGGTCGTGGTCACTTCGGACGCGCAGATGCAATGGACGGTGCTCGGAGGCTCGGTTGGCAGGATGTCTTCGGCGGAGTTTGCGGACTCCCTGAGGGACAGCAGCGGATGGTGGCGGGAGCACTCGCCGGCCGGCAGCGTTCGTGGCAGGCTGGAGGACCGCATCGATGAGGCGACTCGCCGTCGGCTTGCGAAATGGGCGCGGAGCTAGCCGATCCGACAAACACCCCGCTGCGCCGCTGACATGCGGCCTTTCCTCGGATACACTGATGCCTGCTTGCTGGCGTAGCTCAATGGCAGAGCAACTGATTTGTAATCAGTAGGTTGCGGGTTCAACTCCTGTCGCCAGCTCCATCTCCTGCTCATCATCGTGAGGGAGTACACTGTGCGAGCGGACTCCGTTCATGATTCCTGTTTCGGAGATCTGTATCGAACGGGTTTTTGTAGCGGGGGGAGTAGCCACACCCGGCACCGTTGTCGGCATTGACACTCTATGCGGCGATGGCTTACTATGCCGACTGCCTTTCTAGGGCGCTGCAACTTGAAAAGCGTACAGAAGGTCTATTTTTTTGTCTCCCGGGGGTGTGCCCGAGTGGCTAAAGGGGACGGGCTGTAAACCCGTTGGCTACGCCTACCCAGGTTCGAATCCTGGCGCCCCCACCAGGAGAGCTCCGATTGGGTTTCGTCCGGCATGAAAGCGCCCACATAGCTCAGTTGGCAGAGCACTTCCTTGGTAAGGAAGAGGTCACCGGTTCAAGTCCGGTTGTGGGCTCCATCGTGCGGCCCGATTCCAGCCGGGTTTGGCTCGCGATTGGCCCCGGCGGTGTAGCTCAGCGGCTAGAGCACGCGGTTCATACCCGCGGAGTCACTGGTTCAAATCCAGTCACCGCTACCAGGTACCACACGTCGTCCGCGGGGCGGCGTTTATAGGTAGACAGTATCGTAAAGTACAATTAGTAGACGGATGCGGCTGACGGCACGGACAGTTGTCGGTTTCCGTCGCAGAGGCCCTTTTAAGGAGGAGACTCATGGCGAAGAAGAAGTTCGAGCGCACCAAGCTGCACGTCAACGTGGGTACCATCGGTCACGTCGACCACGGTAAGACTACGCTTACCGCAGCCATCACCAAGCGTCAGGCGGAGAAGGGTTTCGCTGACTTCACCCCGTTCGACCAGATCGACAAGGCTCCCGAAGAGCGCGAGCGCGGTATCACTATCGCTATCGCTCACGTCGAGTACCAGACCGCAACTCGCCACTATGCGCATGTTGACTGCCCGGGTCACGCTGACTACGTCAAGAACATGATCACCGGTGCCGCACAGATGGACGGCGCAATCCTGGTCATCGCTGCGACCGATGGCCCGATGGCCCAGACCCGTGAGCACATTCTGCTTGCCCGTCAGGTCGGCGTTCCCTACATCGTTGTCTTCCTCAACAAGTGCGACATGGTTGACGACGAAGAGCTCATCGAGCTTGTCGAGATGGAAGTTCGCGAGCTGCTCTCCGACAACGAGTTCCCCGGCGACGACACCCCGATCATCCGTGGTTCGGCGCTCAAGGCCCTCGAGGGCGATCAGGAATGGGTCTCCGGCATCGATGAGCTTATGAATGCCATCGATACTTTCATTCCCGATCCCATTCGCGACACCGACAAGCCGTTCCTCATGGCTGTTGAGGACGTCTTCACGATCACCGGCCGCGGTACTGTAGCTACCGGTCGTGTCGAGCGTGGCAAGGTTCATGTCGGCGACGATGTTGAGATCGTCGGCATTCACACCACCCGCAAGACAGTAGTCACGGGCGTTGAGATGTTCCGCAAGCTCCTCGATGAGGCGCAGGCCGGCGACAACATCGGCGTTCTGCTCCGCGGCGTTGCGCGCACGGACATCGAGCGCGGCCAGGTTCTGTGCAAGCCGGGCTCGATCACCCCGCACTCCGACTTCATGGGCCAGGTCTACATCCTGACCAAGGAGGAAGGCGGCCGTCACACCCCGTTCTTCGATGGCTATCGCCCGCAGTTCTACTTCCGTACCACCGATGTTACCGGTGTTGCGCACCTCCCCGAGGGCACCGAGATGGTTATGCCGGGCGACAACGTTGTCGTTCGCGGCGAGCTCATCAACCCGATCGCCATGGAGGAAGGCCTGCGCTTCGCCATCCGCGAGGGTGGTCGCACCGTTGGCTCAGGTCGAGTTATCGAGATCCTGAAGTAGTAGATTCTCACACGCTATGAGAGCGGGGTCCGGCGCGTTCGGTGTCGGACCCCGTTTCACCGCCCGGAAACCGGGCGTGCCGAGTTTGACAGTGCCAAAAAAGGGGTGCTAGAGTACCCTTCCGCGCTCGAACCTTTCCGGTTCGGGGCGGCCCCACAGGAGGACCCATGCGAACGCTGGTTACGCTGGCATGCACTGAGTGCAAGCGCCGGAACTACACCACCAATAAGAGCAAGCAGAACAACCCGGAACGCATCGAGTACAAGAAGTACTGCAAGTGGTGCAAGACCCACACTGTTCACAAAGAGACCCGATAGTCTCTACTATGTGAGCTTGCTAAGATGCAGGCCAGTAGCTCCAATTGGTAGAGCGCCGGTCTCCAAAACCGGATGTTGGGGGTTCGAGCCCCTCCTGGCCTGCCAGTGCTCACTCTCGTCGCCGCGCCTGCTGCGATGTGTACAAAGCGGCCAAACAGGACCGCTGTGAAGGACGGAAAACGTATGGCCAAGGGAACAACACCTGACAAGCCGAAGAGCGCTGAGAAATCGGCCAAACAGGCGAAGCTCGGCAAGTCCGGCAAGCCGAACGTGTTTGCCCGGCTGGTCAGCTACGTCCGCGACGTGCGTTCCGAGATGAAACGCGTCGTGTGGCCCTCTCGGTCCGAAGTGCTGAATTCGAGTGTCGTTGTCATTACGACGCTACTTTTCTTCATTGTGTTCATAGCCGCAACCGACTTCGTTGTCGTCAAGGCTCTCGGCCTATTGTCCAAGATCGGCGGGTAGCTTAATTGGCAAAGAAGTGGTACGTGATTCATACATACTCCGGTTACGAGAACAAAGTTAAGACCAACCTTCTCCACCGCATTCAGTCGATGGGAATGGACGAGAAGATATTCAAGGTCGAAATCCCGACTGAGACCGTTACCGACCTCAAAGAGGGCGGCAAGCGGGTCACCTCTGAGAAGAAGGTCTTTCCCGGGTACATCTTGGTTCAGATGGAGCTTGACGACGAGTCTTGGTACGTCGTGCGCAATACTCCCGGAGTCACTGGTTTCGTCGGCTCACAAGGTAAGCCGGTGCCTCTTTCGCGCGACGAGTTCCATCGGATCATGAAGCGCACGGAATCCGGCGTGAAGCAGCGTACCTCGACCGATCTGGTTGAAGGTATGGGGGTCAAGGTGACCTCCGGTCCGCTTGCCGACTTCGACGGTATAATCTCTGAGGTCAATGCGGATGCTGGCAAAGTGAAAGTACTGGTTTCGATATTCGGTCGCGAAACGCCTGTCGAACTTGGGTTCGATCAGGTGGCTAAGCTCTAGGGAACCCACTCAGGCTCGTGCCCCGCGGTTGTGGAGCCGCTGGGGGCTTCTCACGGAAGCGCTCTGAGCGGATATAGATGCGAGACTAACACGGCTGACATGGCCGTAGACAAGAGAGATGGTTAGCACCATGGCCAAGAAGAAGAAGATAGTCGGCTTCATCAAGCTGCAGCTCAATGCAGGTCAGGCAACGCCTGCCCCTCCTGTGGGCCCGGCGCTGGGTCAGCACCAAGTCAACATCATGCAGTTCGTGCAGGCGTACAACGCCGCCACCGCCGACAAGGTCGGAACGGTCATCCCGGTCGAAATCACCGTCTATGACGATCGGTCATTTGATTTCGTACTCAAGACCTCACCCGCGTCCGTCCTCCTGAAGCAGATCGCCGGCGTTCCGTCGGGCTCGGCCACGCCGAACCGCACCAAGGTCGCCAAGATCACGAATGCACAGCTTCGCGAGGTTGCGGAGACGAAGATGCCGGATCTCAACGCCAACGACATCGATGCCGCCATGAAGATCATCGCCGGCACCGCCCGTTCGATGGGTATCGAGATCACCGAGTAGCAGCACCGGATTGGCCGCGGCGATACGCGCCGCGTGTAAGTGGGAGGGCCGGGCAGGTCCGTTGACCACGAGAGGAAGCATATTATGCCCAAGCACGGAAAGAAGTTTCGCGAGGCAGCCTCAAAGATCGACAAGTCGCGCGTTTACGCGCCTCTGGAGGCAGCACGCCTTGCACAGGAAATCTCGACTGCGGGCTTCGACGAGACCCTCGAAGTTCACTTTCGTCTCGGCGTAGACACCCGCCAGGCAGACCAGCAGGTTCGCGGCTCGGTGTCGCTGCCCAACGGAACCGGCAAGACGGTTCGTGTCGCGGTCTTCGCGGAGGGCGAGAAGGCCCGCGAGGCTGAGGCGGCTGGTGCCGACATCGTCGGCAGCGATGATCTCGTCGAGCGGATTCAGGGCGGCTTCTTGGACTTCGACGCTACGGTCGCGACTCCCGATCAGATGAGCAAGGTCGGAAAGCTCGGCCGCATCCTCGGTACCAGGGGCCTCATGCCCAACCCGAAGCTCGGTACCGTGACGCAGGATGTTGGCCGCGTCATCAAGGAACTCAAGGCCGGTCGTGTCGAGTACCGTGCCGACAAGTTCGGTATCGCCCATGTCGGGATCGGCAAGGTTTCCTTCGAGTCGGTCGCCCTGATCGAGAACTACCGCGCCGTTCTCGACGAGATCATTCGCGCCAAGCCTTCGAGCTCAAAAGGCAAGTACCTGAAGTCCATCACCATGGCCACGACGATGGGCCCTGGTATCAAAGTCGATACCAGCAAGACCCGCAACCTGCTCGAGGAAACTGCCGAGTAGGCAGCGCAGTTTGACCGTGGTGTGCCCTTGGGCAGATCACACGCTTGACGGAACGCCGGTACCTCGGTACCTTGACCTACGTTCACAAATCAATAGTGCACATAGATTCACTGCCGAAGACAGCCGGTGCCCCTAGTATCGGGCGTAATGGAAGCGCTTAAGTGCGTGTCCGCCTGCCGAGGTGGTCGTTAAGGTGCCGCGGAAGCGGCATCATGAGCAAATGCTCGCGGCCCCCGCTGCTTCATCGGTGGGGGCCGTATTGTTTCTTTCGAAGGTATTCGGAAATGCGGCTCGCGCAATCGGTTCTCGTGAGAGGCCGAACCCGGGTCGTGTGCACGAAACGGGAAGGAGGGGAGTACATGCCCACAGTTCAGAAAGAAGAACTAGTAGTCGAGATCAAGGGCCGGTTTGCCGAAAGCGAATCGGTCATCATGACCGACTACCGCGGTCTGACCGTCAAGGAGATGCAGGAACTCCGTGGCTTGCTGCGCGGGGCGGGAAGCGACTTCAAGGTCTACAAGAACTCGCTGACCCAGATTGCGATGCGAGAGCTTGCTCTTCCGAGCTTGGACGAGTATCTCGCAGGACCGACGGCTATCGTGTTCGCCGGTGATGATCCTGTGGCTGCGGCCAAGGTTCTCAACACGTTCGCAAAGACCCACAAGACTCTTGTGGTCAAGGGTGGCTTGGTTCAGAACCGCATCGTCGACGCTGATGGCGTTCAGGCGATTGCCGCACTTCCGTCGCGCGAGCAGCTCATTGCGAGCCTTCTCGGCACCATGCAGAATCCGCTTGTCAAGATCGTCCGGGTGCTCAACGGCCCGGCCGCAGCTTTCGCTCGCGTCCTGAACGCGATCGCAGAGCAGAAAAAGGCTGCTTAGGTAGCAGCCGGCAGATGACCTGGCGAACCTTCGAGGGTTCGTCATCGAGACCAATAAGGAGAAGACAGAAATGGCTGTCAGCAAAGACGAAATCATTGAGGCAATTAAGGCGATGCCCGCGCTTGAGCTCTCCGAGCTCGTGCATGAGCTCGAGGAGATCTTCGGCGTGTCCGCCGCCGCTCCGGCCGCTGTTGCGGTCGCCGCCAGTGGCGAGGAAGCCGCTCCCGTCGAGGAGAAGGACAGCTTCGACGTCAGCCTCGAGAGCTTCGGCGACAACAAGATCGCCGTCATCAAGGTTGTTCGTGAGCTCACCGGTCTGGGTCTGAAAGAGGCCAAGGACGCCGTTGAGGCCGCGCCGAAGGTCGTCGTTGAAGGCGCAGCAAAGGACAAGGCCGAGGAGGCCAAGGCCAAGCTCGAGGCCGCTGGCGCCACAGTCGTCCTCAAGTAGTTCGCACCGCATTTCGACTCGACACCGGGTCGTCGACCTTCAAAAGGGGAAGACCGGTCCGGATATGCGAAGGCCGGGACCACACGGTCCCGGCCTTCGACTCGACTCGCAAAAAGGCAGATAGTTTCTGTTGACGTCCGGATGGACGTTGACTATCCTACTACTTTGCGACTAATGTCGGCAGCTTCCCATTCTGAAGGAGGAATCGCCTGGTGCCCCGCGGACAAGGTTCCCCCGTCGTCAGCGCCGAGCGGCGCGAGCGTCGCAGCTTCGCTAAGATCCCCGAAGTACTTGAGGTCCCCAATCTTATCGCGCTTCAGCGAGATAGTTTCAAGTGGTTCCTTGAGGCAGGTTTGCGCGAGACCTTCCGGGATATTTCCCCGATCGAAGACTTCACAGGCACTCTCGCAGTAGAGTTCGGTGTCCATGAATTCGGCGATCCCAAGTACTCCGTAGAGGAGTGCAAAGAAAAAGACATGTCCTATCAAGCTCCGCTTTTCGTCGAGGTCCGTTTCATCAACAAGGACACCGGCGAAATCAAGGAGCAGCAGGTCTTCATGGGCGATTTCCCGCTCATGACGGATCGCGGCACCTTTGTTATCAACGGCACCGAGCGTGTCGTTGTCTCTCAACTTGTCCGTTCGCCGGGCGTCTACTACTCCGAGGAACTCGATAAGACGAGCGACAAGATCATCTACACCGCGAAAGTGATTCCGGCCCGCGGTGCATGGCTCGAGCTTGAGACCGATCGCCGCGACATTGTTTCGGTGCGCATCGACCGCAAGCGCAAGCAGCCGGCCACGGTACTCCTCAAGGCGCTCGGCATCGCCGAGACCCGCGAGGAAATCCTCGAGATGTTCGGCAATTCCGAGGCTATCCAGCATACTCTCGATCGCGACTTCACTGAGACGCGCGAAGATGCCCTCATCGAGATCTACAAGCGTCTTCGTCCGGGTGAGCCTCCTACCGTCGAGTCCGCCCGCGCGCTGTTGGACGGGCTGTTCTTCAACCCGCAGCGCTACGATCTTGCTCGAGTCGGCCGCTATAAGGTGAACAAGAAGCTGAAGCTGACACTGCCGGACGAGCAGTCGACGCTGACCGCTGAGGACATCAAGGCTGCCATCGCCTATCTGGTAAAGCTGTGGGAAGGTTCGTCCGAGGCGCATATCGACGACATCGACCACTTCGGCAACCGTCGTATCCGCAGCGTCGGCGAGCTCATCCAGAACCAGTTCCGTATCGGTCTGGCTCGCATGGAGCGCGTTGTGCGCGAGCGCATGACCACTCAAGATGTGGATGAGATCACGCCGCAGTCACTCATCAACATCAGGCCGATCGTCGCCTCGATCAAGGAGTTCTTCGGTTCGAGCCAGCTCTCGCAGTTCATGGACCAGACCAACCCTGTTGCCGGTCTGACGCACAAGCGTCGGCTCTCCGCACTTGGGCCCGGCGGTCTGTCGCGTGAGCGTGCCGGCTTCGAAGTCCGAGATGTTCACCCGAGCCACTACGGACGCATGTGCCCCATCGAGACGCCTGAAGGTCCAAACATCGGCCTCATCGGTTCGCTGGCGACCTTCGCGCGTATCAACCCGTACGGCTTCATCGAGACTCCATACCGCAAGGTGGAAAACGGTGTCGTCACCGACGACATCCACTACCTCACCGCGGACGAGGAAGAGAAGCACGTCATCGCGCAGGCGAACGAGCCGTTCGACGCGAATACGGGCATCTTCAGCAACCCCAAGGTCCTGTGCCGCGTCATGGGATCTTCCGGCGACTTCGGCGAGCCTGAAGAGAAGATCCCCGCCGAGGTTGACTTCATGGACGTCTCGCCGCGCCAGATGGTGTCGGTTGCCACCGCCCTGATTCCGTTCCTCGAGCACGACGACGCCAACCGCGCCCTTATGGGCTCGAACATGCAGCGTCAGGCTGTGCCGCTGCTCAAGCCTTCGGCCCCGCTCGTAGGAACCGGTATGGAGTATCGTGCCGCGATCGACACGGGCGAGATCATCCTCACGAAGCGTTCGGGCCAAGTAGAGATCGTCGACGCCACCAGCATTCAGGTGCGCGCGAACGACGGTTCGCTGGATACCTACCGTCTGCCCAAGTTCATGCGTTCCAACCAGGGAACCTGCATCACCCACAGGCCGCTTGTGACCCAGGGTATGACGGTTTCCGAGGGCGAAGTGCTTGCGGACGGTCCCTCGACGGAGAATGGCGAGCTTGCGCTCGGTCAAAACCTTCTTGTCGCGTTCATGCCTTGGGAAGGCTACAACTACGAAGACGCAATCATCCTCTCAGAGCGTGTGGTCAAGGAAGACCTCCTGACCTCGATCCACCTTGAGGAGTACGAAGTCGAGGCCCGCGACACCAAGCTTGGCCCTGAAGAGATCACCCGCGAGATCCCCAACGTCGGTGAGGACGTGCTTGCCAACCTCGATGAGGACGGCATCATCCGTATCGGCGCCGAGGTGTTTCCGGGCGACGTTCTAGTCGGCAAGGTCACTCCCAAGGGAGAGACTGAGCTCACCGCCGAGGAGCGCCTGCTGCGCGCAATCTTCGGCGAGAAGGCCCGCGAGGTCCGCGACACATCGCTTAAGGTTCCGCACGGTGAAACCGGCCGTGTGATCTCTGTGCACAAGTTCAGCCGCGACGCTGGTGACGATCTGCCGCCGGGCGTCAACGAGCTTGTCCGTGTCTCCGTTGCGCAGAAGAGGAAGATCCAAGAGGGCGACAAACTTGCCGGCCGTCACGGAAACAAGGGTGTCATCTCCAAGATCCTCCCGATCGAGGATTTGCCGTTCCTTGCCGATGGGACGCCCGTCGACATTATCTTGAACCCGCTGGGCGTACCGAGCCGAATGAACATCGGGCAGTTGCTTGAGACGCACCTCGGCTGGGCCGCCAGCGTTGGATGGAGCGACGATGCGTCGTCCAATGATGCGGTCCAAGGTCCAATTCCTGTGGCCACCCCTGTGTTCGACGGTGCGCGTGAGACGGAGATCTCGGACGTAATCGAGGCAGCCAACCGTAACCTGCATCTCAAGCACCAAGAGCGCTACGGTGACAAGTACTTCTCACAGATCGTGCCGACCCTTTCGAGGACCGGCAAGACGCAGCTCTTTGACGGTCGCACGGGTGAGCCGTTCCGCGAGCCGATCACGGTGGGGCAGATCTACATTCTGAAGCTGCTGCACCTGGTCGACGACAAGATCCACGCGCGTTCGACCGGCCCGTACTCACTTATCACTCAGCAACCGCTCGGTGGTAAGGCGCAGTTCGGCGGCCAGCGTTTCGGAGAGATGGAAGTGTGGGCGCTGTACGCGTACGGCGCAGCTTACGTTCTCTCCGAGATCATGACGATCAAGTCCGACGACATTGTCGGGCGCGTGAAAGCGTACGAGGCGATCGTGAAAGGCGAGAACATCACCGAGCCGGGCATTCCGGAGTCGTTTAAGGTTCTCGTCAAGGAAATGCAGTCACTCTGTCTAGACGTTGAGATCATCTCGGAGAGCGGCGAGGAGATCGAACTCAAGGAAGAGGACGAAGACATCTTCAAGACAGCCGAGGAATTGGGACTTGATCTTGGCGGAGGCCGCCGAGACGACCTTGATTCGGTTGACGCACTCGAGGAACTTCTCGAGAGCGATGTTTCCGCACTCGATATCGCCGGCGAGTTCGGAGAGCCTGACATGGACCTGACGGACGAGGAGGAGTAACCATTGCTCGACGTCGACGTCAATAACTTTGACCGGCTTCGCATAGGGCTTGCGAGCTCGGAACAGATTCGCCAATGGTCACGCGGTGAGGTTAAGAAGCCGGAGACCATCAACTACCGCACGCTCAAACCCGAGAAGGACGGACTCTTCTGCGAGAAGATCTTCGGTCCGACGAAGGACTGGGAGTGCTACTGCGGCAAGTACAAGCGCGTGCGCTTCAAGGGCATCGTGTGCGAGCGCTGCGGCGTCGAGGTCACTCGCGCCAAAGTTCGCCGCGAACGCATGGGGCACATCGAGCTTGCCGCGCCCGTCAGTCATATCTGGTACTTCAAGGGTGTACCGTCGCGCATGGGTTACCTGCTCGACATCGCACCCAAGGATCTGGAGAAGGTGCTCTACTTCGCGAGCTCCATCATCACCTCGGTGAACCTGGAGAACCGCGAGGCCGACCTTCCGATGCTGAAAGACGAGCTCACTGCCGACATTGAACAGCTTGACGCCGAGATGCGTGAAGAGCTGGAAGAGGTCGTCGCCGAGCGCGATCGTCTCATCGCTGTCGCGCGAGGAGAGGCCGAGCCCGAAGAGGGCGACGATCTCGATGATGAGACGCCGACAGAAGACCGCATCAAGAAGGTCGTGCGTGACGCCGAGCGCGATATCAAAGACATCGAAGAGGAGTACGCCGACCGCAAGGCGCTGTTCCAGGAAGCTTTCGATACGTTCGTGAAGTTGTCCGTCAAGTCGCTCATCAACGATGAGACCCTGTATCGCGAGATGAAGTTGCGCTTTGGCGACTACTTCCGCGGAGGAATGGGCGCCGAGGCCGTCAAGGACCTTCTCGCCGACCTGAACCTCGGCGAGCTTGCTCTTGTACTCCGCGAGCAGATTAGGGACGGTAAGGGACAGAAGCGCCAGAAGGCGATCAAGCGCCTGAAAGTCGTGGATGCCCTGCTGCGTTCCAAGAACCGCGCCGAGTGGATGATCTTGGACGCCGTGCCTGTCATTCCGCCGGATCTGCGTCCGATGGTCCAACTCGATGGCGGGCGTTTCGCCACGAGCGACTTAAACGACCTGTATCGCAGAGTGATCAACCGCAACAACCGTCTGAAGAGGCTTCTGGATCTCGGCGCGCCTGAGATTATCGTGAACAACGAGAAGCGTATGCTTCAGGAGGCTGTCGATGCCCTGTTCGACAACGGCCGTCGAGGCCGCCCTGTCACGGGTCCCGGCAACAGGCCTCTGAAGTCGCTTTCCGACATGCTCAAGGGCAAGCAGGGACGCTTCCGCCAGAACCTTCTCGGCAAGCGCGTCGACTACTCAGGGCGTTCGGTCATTGTCGTCGGACCTGAGCTGAAGCTGCACCAGTGCGGCCTGCCGAAAGCCATGGCGCTTGAACTCTTCAAGCCGTTCGTGATGAAGCGCTTGGTCGATCTCGACCACGCGCAGAACATCAAGAGCGCCAAGCGCATGGTCGATCGCCAGAAGGGTGTCGTTTGGGACGTGTTGGAAGAGGTCATTCGCGACCATCCGGTCATGCTCAACCGCGCGCCCACCCTGCACCGCCTCGGCATACAGGCGTTCGAACCGATTCTGGTCGAAGGCAAGGCCATCAGGATCCATCCGCTCGTATGTACGGCTTTCAACGCCGACTTCGACGGCGACCAGATGGCTGTGCACCTGCCCCTGTCTGCAGAAGCGCAGGCAGAGGCTCGCATCCTGATGCTTTCAACCAACAACGTGAAATCGCCGGCCCACGGACGTCCGTTGACGACGCCGACGCAGGACATGGTCATCGGCCTGTACTACTTGACGGCCGATCGCGCCGGCGTGCCCGGCGAAGGGCGCGCGTTCTTCAGCATGGATGAGGCGCTGCTTGCTTACGACGCCAGAAGTGACCTAGATCTTCAGGCTAAGATCTTTGTGCGCCTGCATGAGGACCTTCGCGTCCAGCCCAAGCCTGACGTGTTCGAAGAGAAGAAGGCCGGAGAGCGCATTGAGACGACGGTTGGGCGTATCACGTTCAACAGGTCGCTTCCTGACGACTACCCCTTCATCAACTATGAAGTGGGCAAAAAGGGCATCAGCCGCATCGTCGAGGACTGCTCGGTTCTCTACTCTACGACCCGCATGGGCATGATTCTGGACGAGCTCAAGCGCCTGGGCTTCCACTACGCCACGCGCGCAGGCGTTACTGTGTCGGTATACGACGCGATGATCCCAGAGGACAAACCGGAGATTCTCGGCCGCGCGGATGCGCTTGTGCTCAAAGTGGAGGAGCAGTACGACACTGGTCTTATCACGCGTGAGGAACGGCACCGCCAGATCGTTGACGTGTGGACCCGTGCGACCGATGAGGTCGGCGATTCGATGGCGGCGAGCTTCGACAAGTTCAACCCCATCTACATGATGGCGTACTCGGGCGCACGAGGTAACATCAAGCAGATCCGTCAGCTGGCCGGCATGCGAGGCCTGATGGCGAACCCGAAGGGTGACATCATCGACCGCCCGATCAAGGCGAACTTCCGAGAAGGCCTCACGGTTCTCGAGTACTTCATTTCGACCCATGGAGCTCGTAAGGGCCTCGCCGACACCGCCCTGCGTACGGCAGACTCGGGCTATCTGACGCGCCGTCTTGTCGACGTTGCTCAGGACGTTATCGTCCGTGAGTCGGACTGCGGCACAGACGAAGGCGTTGCGCTGCCGGTTCTCAAGGACGACGGTGCTGTCGACCACAATCTTGTCGGCAGGTGTCTGCTCGAGCCGGTCGTGAACCCAGCGACAGGCGAGGTGCTTCTCGACGCCGGCGAATACATCGGCCATGACAACCAGGTTCGTATGTTCGCCGATGCAGGCGTGCATACGGTTGTCGCGCGCACGGTGATGACCTGCCATGCGAAGTTTGGCATCTGCCAAGCATGCTACGGCTGGGATCTTGCGTCCTCGAGGCCTGTCGACATCGGAACCGCGGTGGGTATCATCGCTGCTCAGTCCATCGGCGAACCGGGCACTCAGCTCACCATGCGTACGTTCCACACCGGTGGAGTTGCGGGCGAGGACATCACCCACGGTCTCCCGCGTGTCACAGAACTGTTCGAGGCCCGCAAGCCGAAAGGCCAGGCAGTGCTTGCCGAGGCCGGCGGTCGGCTGTCCATCGAGGACCAAGACAAGACGCGCAAGCTCACGATCATTGACGAGCAGGGTGAGGAGCGGATCTATACCGTGTCTCGCCGTGCCACGCTGCTCCCGGGAACTTCCGATGGAGCAATGATCGAGATGGGTCAGCAGCTCACTAAGGGTTCAGTGAACCCTCACGACTTGCTGCACCTCAAGGGACCGAACGAAACCCTTCGCTACATCGTCGAGCAGGTGCAGGATGTGTACCGCTCGCAGGGTGTAGACATCAACGACAAGCATATCGAAGTCATCTCTCGGCAGATGCTGCGCAAAGTCAGCGTCACAGAGCCGGGAGACACCGACTTCCTGCCCGGTCAGCTGGTTGAGCGTCTCGAGTTTGCGGCTGCCAACAACACTGTGGTCGCCGGCGGGGGAGAGCCCGGAAGCGGGCATCCGACCTTGCTCGGCATCACCAAGGCCTCGCTTGCCACGGAGAGCTACCTGTCGGCGGCATCGTTCCAGGAGACCACCAGAGTCCTCACGGACGCAGCTATCGCGGGCAAGGAAGACAACCTGCTCGGCCTCAAGGAGAACGTCATCATCGGCAAACTCATCCCGGCTGCGACCGGCATGAAGCGCTACCGTTCGGTGAAGCTGACCTACAAAGGCCAAAACATCGAGGCGGAGAGCGCTGCTGCTGAGGGACCACTGCCTGATTGGGCGCCCGAGGAGCTCAGGGAGATCGAGGCGTTGCTCCCGGCCATACCGGAGCCGTCGATGCTTTCCGATGAGGACTTCGAGAGTGCATTTGCAGACTTCGATCTTGAGGATGCCGATATCGATGTGGCTGCGTTTGCCGGGATCACGTTTGATCCCAACGCCGATACATCAGCGGCAAGCATTCGCTTGCTTGCGAAGCGCGATCCGTCTGCGGTGGCTCTTGGCGACATCGGAGTATCGACTCGCTGGGTGAATAAGTTTGCCGAGGCCGGCGTCGAGACACTCGCCGATCTTCGTGGCAAGACGGAAGATGATTTGCTCAGCCTTCCCGGCATCGGCCAGCGGGCGGTTGACGAGGTAAGGGACGGCCTTGAAGCGAACGGACTGTCGCTGCTCGGCTAAGATGCGTATCTGACCTGCGCCTGGGCATCTGCCTGGGCGCAGGTGCGTGTCGGAAATGGATACGCCCGGGTGCGTGGTGTTTGACACGCTGCTCGGGGCTTGGTAAAGTGCGACCTTGTGACTTGACGCTCGGGGGTCACGTAGAAACCTCGAGCTGGCACGAGACATCAACGAAGGAGTGCAGCGTTGCCTACAATCAACCAGCTGGTCCGCAAGGGCCGCAATCAGGCAGCCGAGAAGAGCAAGACGCCGGCGCTGAAAGGGAACCCGCAGAAGCGCGGAGTGTGTACCCGTGTGTACACCACCACCCCGAAGAAGCCGAACTCGGCCCTGCGTAAGGTCGCTCGTGTCCGCCTTACGAGCGGTATGGAAATCACGGCGTACATTCCCGGTATCGGTCACAACCTGCAGGAGCACAGCATCGTGCTTGTGCGCGGCGGCCGTGTTAAGGACCTCCCGGGTGTTCGCTACAAGATTATCCGCGCTGCGCTCGACTGTGCCGCAGTGAACAAGCGTGCCCAGGCACGTTCGCGCTACGGCGCTAAGAAGCCCAAGACCAAGTAATTGTGATGTGATGGACCGCGACCGCGCGGTCCTGACCGCTTTAGGAGGAGACAGGCAGATGCCAAGGCGCGCAGCAGCTGTCCGGCGCGAGATCATGCCAGACAGCATTTACAACAACAGGCTCGTCACTCAACTGATCAACAAGGTGTTGCTCGACGGCAAGAAGGCCACCGCCGAGGACATCGTGTACGGCGCTTTCTCGATCGTCGAACAGCGCACGGGTGCTGATCCTTTGGCCACGTTCAAGAAGGCCATGGACAACGTCCGCCCGACGCTTGAGGTTCGCCCGAAGCGAGTCGGCGGCGCGACGTACCAAGTTCCGGTCGAAGTCAACTCTCGCCGTTCGACCACTCTTGCGGTTCGCTGGGTTGTGACCTTCTCGCGGAAGCGCCGTGAGAAGACCATGGCCGAGCGTCTTGCCGGTGAGATCCTCGATGCATCGAATGGAGCGGGTTCCTCGGTCAAGAAGCGTGAGGACCTCTTCAAAATGGCCGAGTCAAACCGTGCCTTCTCGCACTACCGCTGGTAATAGCTCCGACCGCTTGCGAATGAGATAGAGGTCTGCAGTTTAATGGCCACCCCCAAGTACACACTCGCCAAGACCCGCAACATCGGGATCATGGCTCATATTGACGCCGGTAAGACCACGACGACTGAGCGCGTTCTGTACTACACAGGCAAGACGCACAAAATCGGCGAGGTCCACGACGGCGCTGCCACCATGGACTGGATGGTTCAGGAGCAGGAGCGCGGCATCACCATCACTTCCGCCGCGACCACCGCGTTCTGGAAGGACCACCGGATCCAGATCATCGATACCCCCGGGCACGTCGATTTCACCGTCGAAGTCGAGCGGTCCCTTCGAGTTCTGGACGGCGCGGTCGCAGTATTCTGCGCTGTCGGCGGGGTCGAACCGCAGTCTGAGACAGTCTGGCGTCAGGCGGACACTTATGGAGTCCCTCGTATCGCCTACATCAACAAGATGGATCGCTCGGGCGCTGACTTCTATAACGTCGTCGGAATGATGAAGTCGCGCCTAGCTGCTCGCCCTGTATCCATCCAGCTCCCCATCGGCGCCGAGGATACCTTCACCGGCATCATCGACCTGATCGAGATGCACGCCATCCATTTCAACGAGGATGACAAGGGAATCAATCCCACCGTTGGCGAGATCCCAGCCGAACTCGCGGACGATGCGGAAATGTACCGCCATGAACTCATCGAGATTGCTACGGAGTGGGACGACGAGCTCATGATGAAGGTCATGGAAGACGAGCCCGTCACTGCCGCCGAGATCAAAGCGGCCCTGCGTCGTGCGTGCATCGCCAACGCGGTCACTCCGGTCGTCTGCGGTGCATCGTTTAAGAACAAGGGCGTTCAGCCCCTCTTGGATGCGGTTGTCGACTTCCTGCCCTCGCCACTCGATATTCCTGCGATCAAGGGAATCGACCTCGATACCGACGAAGAGGTAGAGCGTCCGGCGGATGCCAAGGCGCCGTTCGCCGCTCTCGCATTCAAGGTCATGACCGACCCGTTTGTCGGCAAGCTGACCTACTTCCGCGTCTACTCGGGCACGCTGAGCTCCGGCTCCTACGTGCTGAACTCGACCAAGGGCCACAAAGAGCGCATCGGCCGTCTCCTACAGATGCACGCGAACCATCGCGAGGACATTGACGAGGTTTCGGCAGGCGACATCGTTGCCGCAGTCGGACTCAAGAACACCACGACCGGCGATACGCTGTGCGCGGAAGACTTCCCTGTGCTCCTCGAGTCGATGGTCTTCCCCGATCCGGTTATCGACATCGCGATCGAGCCCAAGACCAAGGCCGAGCAGGACAAACTCGGCAACGGGCTTGCGAAACTCGCAGAAGAGGATCCGACGTTTCGGGTACGCACCGACATCGAGACCGGCCAGACCATCATCGCCGGAATGGGCGAGTTGCACCTCGAGGTCATCGTCGACAGGCTTCTGCGCGAGTTCAAAGTCGAAGCGAATGTCGGCAAGCCTCAAGTTGCCTACCGCGAAACGGCAAGCCGTCGCGCCGACAACGTCGACCTGAAGTACGCCCGCCAGTCTGGTGGCCGTGGTCAGTACGGTCACGTTGTGATCAACCTCCTGCCCCAGGAACCGGGTGCCGGCTACTCCTTCGACAACAAGGTCGTCGGCGGCGCGATTCCCAAGGAGTACATTCCTTCAGTGGACAAGGGCATCCAGGAGTCGCTCGGTTCCGGCGTATTGGCCGGCTACCCGATCGTCGACGTCAAAGTCGAACTCATAGACGGTAGCTATCACGAAGTCGACTCCTCGGAAATGGCGTTCAAGATCGCCGGCTCGATGGCCTTCAAAGAGGCCCTCCGCAAAGCGGGCCCGATCATCCTTGAGCCGATGATGTCCGTTGAGGTCAACACGCCCGAGGACTTCATGGGCGACGTCATCGGCGACCTGAACCGTCGTCGCGGACATATCGGAGCGATGGAGCAGCGCGGAAATGCGCAGGTCATCCGCGCTAAGGTTCCGCTGTCCGAGATGTTCGGGTATGCAACCGACTTGCGCTCGAAGACGCAGGGACGTGCGGCTTACACCATGCAGTTCAAGGCGTACGAGCAGGTGCCGAAATCGGTGGCAGAAGAGATCGTCAGCAAGGTCGGCGGCAAAGCTTAATACAGGCAACACGCACGCCCCGAGCAATAGTGTCGGGGCAACGCATCTGACGGAGGGTTGAGAGTTGGCGAACCAGAAGATCAGGATCCGCCTCAAGGGCTACGACCACGAGATTGTGGATCAGTCCACGAAGCTGATTGTTGACACAGCTCAGAAGACGGGCGCGAAGGTCTGCGGACCGATCCCGCTTCCGACTGAGCGCAGCTTGTACTGCGTTATCCGTTCGCCGCATGTCAACAAGGACAGCCGCGAGCAGTTCGAGATGAAGACGCACAAAAGGCTCATCGACATCCTTGAGCCTACGGCAAAGACGGTTGACTCGCTCATGCGGCTGGATTTGCCTGCCGGCGTGGATATCGAGATCAAACTCTAGTTTTCTGGTAGAATCGTCGGCCGTGCGCTTTGCGCGGACGACGCGACAGGTGCGGTCCGCTGGGCAGTGATGCAAAGATGCGCCACGAGGGTCCCATGACCGCTTAAGGTTAGGAAGAGAAATGGTTACGACGATACTCGGCCGCAAGCTGGGGATGACGCAGGTCTGGGGCGATAACGACAAGCTCCTGCCGGTTACCGTCATTCAGGCCGGCCCCTGCGTGGTCACCCAGGTCAAGACGGACAAGAACGATGGGTACAGCGCGGTACAGATCGGTTTTGGCGACATGAAGCCGAGCAAAGTGAACAAGCCCATGGCCGGCCACTTCGAAAAGGCCAATGTCGATCCCAAGCGTCATTTGGCCGAGATTCGCATGTCTGCCGGTGAGACCGCCAAGGTTGGGCAGGCTATCACGGTCGAAGCGTTCGGAGAGGCCAAAGCCGTGCACGTCACCGGAACCAGTAAGGGTAAGGGTTTCGCGGGCGTCATGAAGCGTCACAACTTCAAGGGTGGTCCTGGTGGACACGGTTCGCACTTCCACCGTGCTCCCGGTTCCATTGGACAGTGTGCGACTCCGTCGCGCGTTTTCAAGGGCATGAAGCTTCCCGGTCACATGGGTGACGAGACTGTGACCGTTCGCAACCTCGAGGTCGTCAAGATCGACACCGAGCAGAACCTGATCATCGTCAAAGGCGCCGTTCCCGGCGGCAAGGGCGCGTTGCTTACCATTCGGATGGCATAAAGACGCTTTTGCAGCTTTTCGACGCAGTCAAGGAGATACTGAAGATGGCCAAGATCGATATCACAGACACCGCCGGCAAGAAGGTCGGCACAGTCGACCTCGCCGAGGGCGTCTTCGGCATAGCGCCGAACATGTTTGCAATGCACCAGGTCGTGCGCAGCCAGCTTGCGGCTCGTCGCGCTGGTACGCATTCGACTCTCACCCGCGGGAAGGTTTCCGGCGGTGGGGCGAAGCCATGGCGCCAGAAGGGCACAGGTCGCGCCCGCCAGGGTTCCACACGTTCGCCGCAGTGGGCGGGCGGTGGAGTGGTCTTCGGGCCGCATCCTCGTAGCTACGGGTTCAAGGTTCCCAACAAGGTCGTCAAGCTTGCGATGCGTTCAGCTCTCTCGGCGAAGCTTGCCGAGGAAGTACTGTACGTGATCGACGGTTTCGCTTTCGAGAAGCCCTCGACCAAGCAGGCCGAGCAAATCATCGCGGCGCTGGGCGTCAAGGGACGCATCACAATCGTGGTGGGTGAAGACGACGTTAACACCATGCTGTCATTCCGCAACATCAAGCGGGTGCGCGTGATCACGGGATCCGAAGCGAATACGTATGATCTCATCGACAACGCAGCCGTTGTGCTCACCCGGCCGGCCCTGACGTGGCTTGAGGGGGTGCTGTCCTAATGTACGATCCTCGCGATATAGTGATTCGCCCGATTATCTCGGAGAAATCTTACGAGATGATCGAGATGAACAGATATACTTTCGAGGTTGCGAAGAGCGCCCGCAAGCCTCAGATCGCCTCGGCGGTTGCAGAGATCTTCGGTGTCACGGTAACGAACGTGAACACCTTGAACGTGAACGGAAAACCACGTCGTGTGCGTGCCGCCAAAGGCATGACGCGCGACTGGAAGAAGGCAATCGTCACACTCAAAGCTGGCGATTCGATCGAGTTTTTCCAGAGTCACTAAGGTAAGGGTCTGTACGTAAGGCCAAGGGTGTCGGAGAATGACTCTTTATGGAGCCGCCCGGCACCGTGGTAGTCCGGCGTCGGAGTCGTTGGCGGAGAAGTTCCGCCGGTCCCGGACGACACCGGCCATCGGACGGAAGGAGACGACATGGGACTGAAGCAATACAAACCGACCTCCCCGGGTCGCCGTTTCCAGACGGTATCCGACTTCAAGGAGATCACGTGCACGACTCCTGAGAAGTCGCTTGTGGAGCCGTTGCCAAGGAAGGGCGGCCGCAACAACAATGGCCGCATCACCACGCGGCATCAGGGTGGCGGGCACAAGCGCCAATATCGCGTGATTGACTTCAAGCGCAAGAAGGATGGCGTGCCTGCGAAGGTCGCGACCATCGAGTACGACCCGAACAGGTCGGCCCGTATCGCTCTCCTGCACTATGCGGACGGCGAGAAGCGCTACATTCTGGCGCCGAAGGGCCTCGTCGTCGGCGATACTGTGAACAGCGGGCCTGGTTCCGATATCAAGCCCGGCAACACGCTTGCTCTGTCTGACATTCCGGTCGGTACTGTGGTTCACGCTGTGGAGCTCCAGCCTGGTAAGGGCGCTGCCCTTGCGCGTTCAGCTGGAACATCGATCCAGCTGATGGGCAAGGAGGCGGACTATGCGGTGCTGCGCATGCCTTCTTCGGAAATGCGCCGCGTACTCGTCACCTGCCGCGCAACCATCGGCGAAGTCGGAAACGCCGAGCACGGCAACATCAAGATCGGAAAGGCCGGTCGCGCACGCTGGATGGGCGTACGTCCGACCGTTCGTGGTACCGCCATGAACCCTGTGGACCATCCGCACGGAGGTGGCGAGGGCAAGAACAAGTCAGCCGGTCGTCACCCGGTCACCCCTTGGGGTGTTCCGACAAAGGGTCACAGGACCCGCAATAAGACCAAGGCGTCAAGTCGCCTCATTATCAGACGCCGCAAGAAGTAGCGCTCACAGAAGCGATAGGGAGCTGATTCGACAGTGAGCAGAAGCCTGAAAAAGGGACCGTTCGTACAGCCTCGCCTCCTCGAGCGTATTCACGCGATGAATGAGGCAGGCGAGAAGAGAGTGGTCAAGACGTGGTCACGGCCGTCAACCATCTTCCCGGAGATGGTTGGACACACGATAGCCGTGCACGATGGCCGCAAGCACGTACCGGTGTACGTTACCGAGTCGATGGTTGGCCACAAACTCGGCGAGTTTTCGCCGACGCGGACATTCCGCGGTCACGCCGCCGACAAGAAGAAGGGCAAGAGGTAGAGCACATGGAAGCCAGAGCAGTTGCACGCTACGTGCGGGTAAGCCCGCGCAAGGCCCGACTGGTGGTCGACCTCATCCGCGGCAAGTCCGTCGAGAATGCTCGCGCCATTCTGAGGTTCTCGCCACGTGCCGCCGCTGAAGTCGTGGAGAAGGTACTGAACAGCGCTACGGCCAACGCCGAGCGTAACCTCCACATCAAGGCGAGCGACCTCATCGTCGGTGCCACATTCGTCGATGAGGGTCCGACCCTGAAGCGGACTACGCCGCGGGCCATGGGCCGGGCGTTCCGGATCAACAAGAGAACCAGCCATATCACGGTCGTCGTCAAGCAGCGAGAGGGGGCGTAGGAGCCGCATGGGACAGAAGGTATATCCAATCAGCCTACGTCTGGGCATCACGGAGAACTGGCGCTCGCGCTGGTACGCCGGCAAGAACTACGCGCAGACACTCGAGAGTGATCTTGCGGTTCGCAAGTTCCTCTTCAAGAGACTGGCGCGTGCTGCACTGAGCAAGATCGAGATCGAGCGCAAGGGTGAGAAGACGGTCGTTTCGCTATGGACCGCCCGCCCCGGCATCGTCATCGGCAAGAAAGGCGCCGAAGTCGACGTGCTGCGCAAGGAAATCGAGAAGTACACAGGCGGGCAGGCCTCAGTCAACATCGTTGAGATCAAGCGTCCCGAGCTGGATGCGGTCCTGATCGCACAGAGCGTCGCCGAGCAGCTTGAGGGCCGCGTGGCTTTCCGCCGCGCGATGCGCAAGGCGGTAACCTCCGCCATCAAGAGCGGCGCGCAGGGCATCAGGATTCAGTGTTCCGGCCGTCTCGGCGGCGCCGAGATGAGCCGCCGCGAGTGGTATCGCGAAGGCCGCGTGCCGCTTCACACCCTGCGTGCCAAGATTGACTACGGTACCAAGGTAGCCGCAACCACAATGGGCGCCATCGGCGTCAAAGTGTGGGTCTATCACGGCGAAGTGCTGCCAGGGCAGGAACCTCCCAACCCGGCCATCGAGGGCGCTCGTTCAGCCCGGCCGCGTCGCGGTGAAGGGAGATAGTCGAAATGCTTTTGCCGAAGAGAGTCAAGCACCGCAAGGTGCAGCGCGGATCCCGCAAGGGTGAGGCCAAGGGCGGTACCGCCGTCAATTTTGGCGAATACGGTATCAAGGCGCTTGAGGCGGCCTGGATCACGAACCGTCAGATTGAGGCCGCACGTATTGCGATGACTCGCTACATGAAGCGTGGCGGCAAGGTCTGGATCTGCGTGTTCCCGGACAAGCCAATCACGCAGAAGCCGGCTGAGACCCGAATGGGCTCAGGTAAGGGCAGCCCCGAGAAGTGGGTCGCCGTAGTCAAGCCCGGCCGTGTCATGTTCGAAATCGCGGGCGTTTCCGAAGAGGTCGCACGCGAGGCGATTCGCTTGGCGGCGCACAAGCTGCCGATCAAGACGAAGTTTGTTACCCGTGCCGAGTCAGGCGGGGAGGCGTAGATGAAGACTTCAGAGATCATAGAGCTGGCTGATGCAGATCTGTTGCAGAAGCTGAAGGACACAAGGGCGGAACTGTTCAACCTTCGTTTCCAGTTGGCAACAGGCCAGTTGGGCAATACCGGCCGCATTGCGGTCGTGAAGAAAGATATCGCTCGTCTGCGCACTGAGTTGCGCAGCCGTGAGCTTCGCGCCCAGCGCGACGCGGCAGCGTCCTAAGGGACATGTGAGGAGAAGGAATGGATACCGATCGCAACAGCCGTAAGGTTCGCCAGGGCGTCGTAGTCTCGACGGCCCCTGACAAGACTTGCGTTGTGAAGGTCGAAGAGCGTAAGAAGCATGCGCTCTACGGCAAGATGATCACGATGTCGAAGAAGTTCCACGCACACGATGAGAATAACGAGTGCGGTGTAGGCGATACAGTGACGATCATGGAGACCCGCCCGCTTTCGAAGCTGAAGCGCTGGCGTCTCGTCCAAATCGTGGAAAAGGCCAAGTAGTTCCGTCGGCCGATCATGTGCGCCAGATGCGAAGGTGCACCGCTGAAGGACCGATCTGTAGTCGGAGGAAGATATGATCCAGGCAGAAACCCGGCTGAAAGTTGCTGACAACTCGGGTGCACGCAAGGTTCTGTGCATCAAGGTTCTCGGCGGCTCGAAACGTCGCTATGCGTATGTGGGCGATGTCATCGTCTGTGCCGTCAAGGAAGCCGTTCCTAACGGTGCTGTGAAAAAAGGCGACGTTGTGAAGGCAGTCGTCGTGCGCTGCAAGAAGGAAGTCCGTCGTCCTGATGGCAGCTACATCAAGTTTGACGACAATGCGGCTGTCATCATCGACAACCAGGGTAACCCCAAGGGGACCCGTATTTTCGGCCCGGTTGCGCGCGAACTGCGCGACCGCAAGTATATGAAGATTGTCTCGCTGGCGCCTGAGGTGCTCTAAGGAGGTTGTACACATGGCAAAGATGAGCATCCGCACGGGCGACAACGTGAGAGTGATCGCCGGCAAGGACAAGGGCAAAGAGGCCAAGGTTCTCGCGGTGTTCCCGCACAAGGAGCGTCTGTCCGTTGAGCGGGTCAACATGATGAAGAAGGCCGTTCGCCCGACTCAGAAGAACACCAAGGGTGGCATCCTGGAGATCGAGGGAACGATTCACGTCTCCAACGTAATGATCGTGTGCCCGAAGTGCTCGCAACCGACCCGCATCGGCCGTAGGCGTGAGAACGGCAACCGGATTCGTACCTGCAAGAAGTGCGGCAAAGATATCGACTAGTAAGCGGCTCCCCGCATTGTCGAGGAGGTACAGGGTCGGAAATCCTGTACTGAGAACCCCGTTGGAGGAAAAGAATGGCTCCGAGATTCAAAGAGAAGTACCTCAAAGAGGTGGTCCCCGCTCTCAAGGAGCAGCTGGCTCTTGGGAATGTCAACGAGATCCCGCGTCTTGAGAAGATCGTCGTCAACATGGGTGTTGGCGCTGCAGTTCAGGACTCCAAGCAACTTGACGCCGCGATCGCCGATCTGCGTCTGATCACCGGCCAACAACCGACGATCACCCACGCAAAGAAGTCGATCGCAGGCTTCAAGATTCGCCAGGGTATGCCCATCGGCGCCAAGGTCACGCTGCGTGGCGACCGTATGTGGGAGTTCATGGATCGTTTGCTCTCAACGGCCATTCCGCGGGTACGTGACTTCCGCGGCCTGAATCCGAACTCATTCGACGGGCGCGGCAACTATTCAATGGGCGTGACCGAGCAGCTCATCTTCGCTGAGATCGATTACGACAAGGTTGACCGTACTCGCGGCATGGATATCACGTTTGTTACGACATCAGACACCAACGATGGCGCCAAGGCATTGCTCGATGCCTTCGGTTTCCCGTTCAAGCGATAGGCGTCAGCCGGCAGCTCAGAAAAGCTGCCGTGACAAGGAGGATGAAGTGGCAAAGAAGTCGATGATCGCCAAGGCCAAGCGCCAGCCCAAGTTCTCGGTGCGTCAGCACAATCGCTGCGCCCGGTGTGGGCGACCACGCGCGTTCTACCGGCAGTTCGGTCTATGCCGAGTTTGCGTGCGTGAGCTTGCGAGCCGCGGCGAGCTTCCCGGCGTGCGCAAGGCTAGCTGGTAGTCCGTATCACGCACGGAGGAGACCCGGCCTGAGAGGCGCGCCCGCCACGGGTAGGCGCGAACCACGGGATCGGATCATCCCGGACCATAGGAGGAACACATGAGCATGACCGACCCGATCGCCGATATGCTGACGCGCATTCGCAATGCGAACTCAGCATACAAGGCGGTCACCACGATGCCATCGTCGAAGAAACTCGTCGAGATCGCGCGCATCATGAAGCAGGAGGGTTACATCGCCGATTTTGTGGTGATCGAAGGAGATCCGCAGAATTCGCTCGAGGTAACCTTGAAGTACGGAGCGAAGAAAGAGCGCACCATCACAGGTATTCGCCGGATCAGCAAGCCCGGCTTGCGTGTGTATGCCAAGAAAGACGAGTTGCCCCGAGTTCTCGGCGGCCTCGGTATTGCCATTATTTCGACTTCTCATGGCGTGATGACCGACCGGGGTGCGCGCAAAGCGGGCGTCGGCGGCGAAGTCATCGCTTACATTTGGTAGTCGGACCGGACTAAGGAAAGGAGCGAACAGCCGTGTCACGTATCGGCAAACAGCCCATCCCGGTCCCGTCCGGGGTCGAGGTGCAGATTAAGGATTCGATCGTCTCCGTCAAGGGGCCGAAGGGTCATCTCTCGCAGGCCTTCAGTGACTTGCTCTCGGTTGAGATCGAGGACGGTGCCATCATAGTCGCTCGTGCGGATGAGTCGCGCGAAGCGCGCTCACTGCATGGTCTGACTCGTACGCTCATCGCGAATATGGTGACCGGCGTGTCTGAGAGTTTTGCGAAGAACCTTGAGATCGTCGGCGTCGGTTACCGCGCCTCGATGAAGGGCAGCGACCTGGAGTTGCTGCTCGGATTCAGCCATCCGGTACTCATGGTGGCCGAGCCGGGCATCACATTCGAGGTTCCCGTGCCGACGAAGATCACCGTTCGCGGTATCGACAAGCAGCGCGTGGGACAAGTGGCCGCCGACATTCGCCAGTGGCGTAAGCCTGAGCCCTACAAGGGCAAGGGTGTCCGCTACGAAGGCGAGAAGGTCCGCCGTAAGCTCGGCAAGGCCGCTAAGTAACGATTCTGGCAAACCGACCGGCTGGTCGGCGCGAACGAGGAGAGCAGTGACGATATGGACAAGTTGAAGGCGAAGCAGGCGAAACTCGACCGCCGGCATCGCAGGGTTCGTGGCAAAGTGAGCGGAACCGCCGAGCGGCCCCGCCTGTGCGTGACCCGCACGAACACGAACATCTATGCGCAGGTGATTGACGATGTCGCCGGCGTCACCGTGGCCGCTGCCTCGACGCTGGACCCCGAACTCAAGGGTGCGCTAAAGAGCGGCGGCACCGCAGAGGCCGCGAAGGTAGTGGGCGAGGCCGTTGGACGCCGCGCGCTTGCCGCGAACGTGACGGCTGTAGTCTTTGACAGGGGCGGTCGCCTGTACCATGGCCGCGTGAAGGCTCTTGCGGACGGTGCGCGTAGCGCCGGCCTTGAGTTCTAGGGAGGATCAGCACATGGCGCGCAGAGAAGCTCCTGTCTCCGAACTCCAGGAGAAGGTCGTATACATCAACCGTGTATCGAAGGTCGTCAAGGGCGGCCGTCGGTTCGCGCTGACCGCCTTGGTCGTCGTCGGCGACGGCGCGGGCAACGTCGGTGTCGGAATGGGCAAGTCCCAGGAAGTGCCGATCGCCATCAAGAAGGGTATTGAGGACGCCAAGAAGAACATGTTCAAGGTGCCTCTCACCAAAGACAAGACGATTCCACATGGGATCATCGGCGAGTTCGGTGCTGGTCGTGTCATGTTGAAGCCTGCAGCCCCTGGTACCGGAATCATTGCCGGCGGCCCGGTGCGCGCGCTTCTTGAGCTTGCGGGCGTGACCGATGCGCTTTCCAAGTCGCTCGGTAGCGACAACGCGCTTAACATGGTCAAGGCTGCAGCACAAGGTCTTCAGCAGCTCGCAAGCCCGCAGGACATTGCCCGCAGGCGTGGTCTGTCCGTGGGCCGCATCTACGGCTGGGAGGAGTAACCTATGGCCGAGAAGAGACTCAAGATCACTCAGATCAAGAGTGGTATCGGCTTTCCGGCCGACCAGAAGCGCACCGTTCGTGCTCTTGGACTCAAGCGTATCAACGATACCGTTGAACAGGCCGATGTTCCGACTGTTCGAGGGATGATCTTCAAAGTCAAGCACCTTGTGAAAGTTGAAGAGATCTAGCACGGTTCATGCGCGGCGAGAACCGCGTGTGTTTGGGCGAACGTCTTTGCCCGCAGCAAGCAGGTAGAGTCAGCCGGCGGCGAGCGGTCGGCAACGCGGAGCCGGGAGGCTCCATGAGAAGCGAACAGAGGGAGTCAAGCAATGCAGATCAATGACCTGTTCCCGGCACCGGGTTCACGGAAGAACCGCAAGCGCGTTGGACGCGGAAACGGAAGTGGCCACGGAAGTACTGCGGGTCGCGGCGACAAGGGCCAGAACTCGCGTGCAGGTGGAGGTAAGGGTCCGGGATTCGAGGGTGGACAGAACCCGTTGGCCATGCGGCTTCCGAAGCTTCCGGGCTTCACGAACCGCAGCCGAGTTGAATACGATGTTGTCAACGTGTCTCGTCTCGAGCTTGTATTCGCCGATGGCGATCTGGTCGACTGCGACGCGCTTGTGTCCAAGGGGCTAATCAAGAACACCTCCGTCCCGGTCAAGATCCTCGGCGATGGTGAGATCTCGAAGAAGTTAACCGTAAGAGTCGACAAGGTGTCGGGCGCAGCCAAGCAGAAGATCGAGGCTGCGGGAGGGACGGTAGAGGTATCGTGCTGACAGCGATCTCCAACGCGTTTCGCGTCCCGGAGCTCCGCCGCAAGATTCTCTTCACCTTGGCGATGATCGCGCTGTATCGTCTCGGCGCGTTCATCCCGGTACCCGGCATCGATATCGCGACCGTGCAGACGCAGATCGAGAGCAACGCAGCCCTCGGTCTGCTTGGCTTATTCTCGGGCGGTGCGCTCGAGAAGTTCGCGGTGTTTTCGCTCGGCATCATGCCCTACATCACTTCGTCGATCATCATGCAGCTGTTGCAGGGTGTGATCCCGAAGGTTGAGCAATGGGCCAAGGAAGGCGAAACCGGACAACGCAAGATCACGCAGATCACGCGCTACATGACTCTGGGAATTGCACTGCTGGAGTCGCTCGGCCTGCTTGCTACGTTCCGGGGTGCTATTACCCTGTCCTCGGCAACGGGTGTGCCTTCATGGTTCACGGACATGGTGATTGTCGTCACCCTGATCGCCGGTACCGCCTTCATCATGTGGATGGGTGAACTCATCACTCAGCACGGTGTTGGCAACGGCATGTCCTTGCTGATCTTTGCGAGCATTGTCTCGCGTTTTCCGACCGCGATCGTGCAGTCTTTCGAGTTTGCCAGTGGGCTGCTGACCGCCGCACTGCTGTTCATCGTGCTCTTCATCATCGCTGCAATCGTGACTATGGAGCGTGCGCAGCGAAGGATTCCCGTGCAGTACGCGAAGCGTGTCATCGGCCGCAGGGTCTATGGTGGTTCAGGGACCTACATCCCCCTGAAGATCAACGGCGCCAACGTCGTTCCCATCATCTTCGCTTCCGCGATACTGTTCTTCCCCTCGCAGCTTGCTGCGCTGGCGAACATCTCGTGGCTGACGAAGCTCGGCAACGCACTGGCAGCGGGTCCGCTGTACTGGGTGCTGGATTTTGTGCTCATCGTCTTCTTCACGTACTTCTACACTGCGCTCGTGTTTAACCCCCTCGATCTCTCGGACAACCTGCGCAAGAATGGCGGGTTCATACCGGGAGTGCGCCCGGGTGGCGCTACGACGCGTTACATCGAGAACGTTCTGAACCGCATAACCCTGCCCGGTTCTCTGTTCCTAGGTCTTATCGCGGTTGTGCCGAGCATGGTCTTCTACACCACCCAGAACACGCTGATTCAGCAGTTCGGCGGAACGTCGATCCTGATCATGGTCGGCGTCGCGCTGGAAACGATGACGCAGCTTGAGAGCCAGTTGAAGATGCGTCACTACGATGGCTTTTTCCCTGAGTAGGCCGGACATCCTACAAGTACTGCGGGAGGGGTAACGGATATGAACATCGTTTTGTTGGGGGCGCCCGGTGCCGGCAAAGGAACACAGGCCGCCAGCCTGATCGAGGCGTACGGGATTCCGCACATCTCTACGGGCGACATTCTTCGAGCGGCTGTCAAGAACCAGACGCCTCTCGGACTCGAGGCCAAGCGCTTCATGGATGCGGGTGAGCTTGTCCCGGACTCGGTCGTGATCGGCCTCGTGAAGTCGCGCCTTGGCGAGCGGGACACCGACAAGGGCTTCATTCTGGACGGGTTTCCCCGCACCACTAATCAGGCGGAGGCACTGGATCTCGAACTCCAGACGCTTGGCAAGGAGATTGACTCGGCGATTGCGATTACCGTAGATCCTGAGGTCATCGTGTGCCGCCTAACTTCACGGCGCGTATGCCGCGTTTGCGGCGCGATCACCGGGGATGCCGAGGGTCCTGAGTGCGCCAAATGCGGTGGCGAGCTCTACCAGCGCGACGACGACAATGAGAAGACCGTCAGGAATCGCTTGGATGTCTACGAACGCTCCACGGCTCCCCTCATCGAGTACTACCGCTCCAAGGGCGTGCTGCATGAGATCGATGGTGATCGTCCGGTAGAGGTCGTATTCGCCGACGTCAAATCAGTGTTGGGAGCCTGACTCGCGTGATCATCCGCAAGTCGGCAGCCGAGATAGAATTGATGCGCCAGGCAGGGCGTCTCAGTGCGAGGGCGCTTCGCATGGTTGGGGAAGCGGTCAGGGTCGGAGTCACCACGGCCGAACTTGACGAGCTTGCCGAGGAGATCATCCGCGCGGGTGGCGGAGCCCCGGCGTTCAAAGGCTATCATGGTTTCCCGGCGACGCTGTGCACTTCCGTGAACGCGCAGGTGGTTCATGGAATCCCATCGAAGAAGGTCGTTCTGCGCGAGGGAGACATTCTCTCCGTAGACGTCGGGGCGATCATCGATGGCTACTATGGCGACAATGCTCGGACGTTTCCGGTTGGGGCTATCGCGCCGAGAACACAGCGTCTCCTCGAAGCGACAGAAGCTTCGCTGGGGGCGGGTATCGATGCATGCCGTGCCGGCAATCATCTTTTCGACATCGGCGCAGCAGTGCAGGCCGTTGCGGAGGGTGCAGGCTTCTCGGTGGTTCGTGAGTACGTCGGTCACGGAATCGGCCGCAGTATGCATGAGGATCCGAACGTGCCGAACTACGGGCGCCCGGGCAAGGGACCGCTGCTTGAAGTCGGCATGGTGCTCGCGATTGAGCCGATGATCAACGCCGGCGGTGCCGCGGTAGAGTCACTTCCGGACGGGTGGACTGTTGTCACTAGGGACAACTCGCCCTCGGCGCACTTCGAGCACACCGTGGCCGTCACAACAGCCGGGCCACTCGTTCTGACGCTTGATGAATAGCGAGACAATCGTCGCCGAGAATAAAAATCTGGCGCCGATAGGTGAAGTACGATAAGATGTCCACTTGCGTGTTACGCCCCTTGTGAGGAGCAGCCTTTAGTGACAAAGCGTGACGATGCCATTGAGCTCGAAGGTACGGTGCTTGAACCCCTACCCAACGCAATGTTCCGCGTTGAGCTCGAGAATGGACACAAGGTCCTTGCGCACATCTCTGGCAAGATGCGTATGCACTACATCCGTATCTTGCCGGGTGACAAAGTGGTTGTTGAGCTTTCACCGTATGACTTGACCCGCGGTCGCATCACATACCGCTACAAGTAAGCTGGGTTCTCGGCAAGTGGATACTCCCGGCAGCGTGTGCCGGCCATGAACGAAAAACCACGTCTGCGGCTGGACGTGCAGATAGATGTGATCAGTACTGAAAGGGAGAACGATGAAGGTACGTCCTTCAGTCAAAAGAATGTGCGACAAGTGCAAGGTCATCCGGCGCCATGGGCGTGTTCTCGTGATCTGTGAGAACCCGCGCCACAAGCAGCGTCAGGGCTAGGGAGGGAGTACGCGTTGGCCCGAATTCAAGGTGTCGACCTCCCGCGCGAAAAGCGCGTTGAGATCGGCCTGACCTACATCTACGGGATTGGTCTGACGACCAGTCAGCAGATCATCCGCGAGACAGGCATCAACCCCTCGACTCGCGTTCGTGATCTCACCGAAGAAGAGGTCGCTGTTCTGCGCGAGTACATCGACCGGAACCTCAAGGTCGAAGGAGACCTCCGCCGTGAGGTCTCGCAGAACATCAAGCGCCTCATGGAGATTGGCTGCTATCGTGGCCTTCGTCACCGCAAGGGCCTTCCGGTCCGCGGTCAGCGCACGCATACGAACGCGCGCACTCGCAAGGGTCCGCGTCGCCAAATTGGTGCGAAGAAGAAGGGCAAATAGACGATGGTAGCGAAGAAAAAGGCCGTCAGGACGAGGCTCAAGCGCTCTGAGCGCAAGAACATCGCTGTTGGCCAGGCACACATCAAGAGCACGTTTAACAACACCATCGTCACAATCACGGATCCGACGGGCAACGTCATTTCATGGCAGTCCGCAGGCACCGTGGGATTCAAGGGTTCGCGTAAGTCGACGCCGTTCGCAGCGCAGATGGCTGCCGAAGCGGCTGCGAAGATGGCGCAGGAGCATGGTCTCCGCAAAGTTGCCGTCTTCGTCAAGGGCCCGGGTTCGGGTCGGGAGACAGCGATCCGTTCGCTTCAGGCCACCGGTCTGGAGATTTCCAGCATTCAGGATTGCACGCCGGTCCCGCACAACGGTTGCCGTCCGCGCAAGCGTCGTCGCGTGTAACTCGGGAGGATCTAAGCTATGGCTCGATACACCGGGGCGGACTGTCGTCTGTGCCGCCGTGAAGGCATCAAATTGTTCCTCAAGGGCGATCGCTGCTACTCCGAGAAGTGCGGAGTAGAGAAGCGCCCGTATCCGCCTGGACAGGCGGGCAAGAAGCGTCCGAAGGACTCGGAATACCGTGTCCAGCTTCGCGAGAAGCAGCGGGCGAAGCGTATGTACGGCCTGCTGGAGAAGCAGTTCCGTGCGTACTACACCGTTGCGTCAAACCAGAAGGGCATCACCGGCGAGAACCTGTTGCGCTTGCTTGAGAGCCGTCTGGACAACGTCGTCTACCGCCTTGGCTTCGCCAAGTCGCGTGACGAGGCACGTCAGATCGTGCGTCATGGTCACATCGATATCAACAGCCAGCGTGTTGACATTCCTTCATACCGCGTTCGTGCGGGCGAAGTGATATCGGTCACCACGAAAGCGAAGGATCTTCTCGTGATCAAGACGGCACTCATTTCGTCGGAGAAGATCGAGGTTCCGGGCTGGCTCGAGGTTGACATCGAGAAGCTGCAGGGAAAGATCCTGTCGCTGCCGACGCGTGAGCAGATTGATGCGCCGGTTCGCGAGCAGCTGATCGTCGAGCTGTACTCGAAGTAACCTACCGGGAAGCCAAGGAGGCTACTGGATGACAGAGTTCATGAGGCCCCAGGTCAAAGTAGACCGAATCGACGAGCGGGTAGCTCGCTACGTCGTGGAGCCGCTCGAGCGTGGTTTTGGATACACGCTGGGCAACTGCATGCGTCGCGTGTTGCTGTCGTCGCTTCAGGGCGCAGCTGCAACCTCAATTCGCATTGAGGGTCAGCAGCATGAGTTTGCCTCGATCGACGGAGTCCGAGAGGACGTTACCGACATCGTGCTGAACGTGAAGGGTCTCGTGTTCCGTGAGACCGGCATCGGCGCCGGCGACGCAGTCGCCACGCTGTCTGTCACGGGTTCTGCGGTTGTCACGGGTGCGGATCTTCGGGTTCCTTCCGAGTTCGAGCTGATGAACCCGGAGCATGTGATTGCAACCCTGAATAAGGGCGCGCAGTTTGAGATGAGCATCCGGATAGGCGTGGGTCGTGGGTACGTCTCGGCCGACCGCAACAAGCGTCCGGAAGATCCGATCGGCGTGATAACGGTTGACTCGCTGTTTAGCCCGGTTTCGCGCTGCACCTACGTTGTGGAGAACACACGTGTCGGACAGCGTACGGACTATGACAAGCTGACGCTTGAGGTCGAGACGAATGGTTCGATCGATCCGGGCGACGCTGTCGCGCGGTCCGGCCGGATCATCGAGGAGCACATGTTGCTCTTCGTCGACCAGGCCTCGACCGAGTTGGAGGGCGAAGGCATTTTTGCTGCAGCTGCCGACGAGGGTGAGAGCGTTTTGGACACTCCTATTGAGGAACTTGACCTTTCGGTTCGCTCATACAACTGTCTCAAGAGGCAGGGCGTGAACACCGTTGGTCAGCTTACCGAATGTTCCGAGAATGATCTGCTCAACATCAGGAACTTCGGCGCGAAGTCGATTGAAGAAGTCAAGGACAAACTGCAGCAGGTCGGTCTGGGCCTGAAGCCGTAGTGGGAGAGCACAAACGATGAGACACCAAGTTAAAGGCCGCCAGCTCGGCAGCGATGCATCCCATACGAAGTCTATCCTCAGAGGGGTTGCGATCGGGCTGCTCACGAGCGAGCGAATCAAGACCACGGAAGCCCGTGCAAAAGAAGTCCGTCCACTTGTGGACAAGATCATCGGCTGGGCCAAGAAGGGCGACGTGCACTCGCGTCGTCTGGCCATCGCCGCACTTGGCAACAACAAGGAAGTGGTTGCCAAGGTGTTTAACGATCGCGAGCGGTTCGAGGGTCGTCCGGGTGGTTACACCCGTATCCTGAAGCTCGGTCCCCGCAAGGGCGATGCGGCTCCCATGGTCATCATGGAGCTGGTTGACTAGATCGTTTAAGGAACCACTTGCGCGTTATTGTGCGTGCTCGCGGTACTATGCAGGGGCCTCCGCTGGAGGCCCCTTTCATATGTCTTTCCTGTACGTGTGGTGCCGTTGTCTTAGAGAGAGCTTGCGAGCTTGATTCGCTTCGAGAACATAGCGTACTCATACGATGCTCAAGGCGGAGCACCGGCGCTCCGGGGCGTCAGTCTCGAGGTCCATCCCGGCGACATGGTTGCCGTCTTGGGATCGAACGGAAGCGGTAAGTCGACTTTAGCGCGCATGGCGAACGGACTGTTCCTGCCGGATTCCGGAACGGTTACCGTCGACGGGATCGATACACGCGACACTCAGCGGGTTCGTGAGTTGCGCGAACGTGTGGGCATGGTGTTCCAGCGTCCGGACGACCAGATAGTCGCGACGAGCGTCGAAGACGAGGTCGCCTTCGGACCCGAGAACCTCGGCCTAGCGCGGGAGCACCTACGGAGTCGCGTTGATGAGGCGTTGGCGGCTGTCGGCCTGACAGGATTGGAGCGCCGGGAGCCGCATCTTTTGTCGGGCGGGCAGAAACAGCGGCTCGCTATTGCGGGTGCTTTGGCGATGCGGCCGGCGTACCTTATTGTGGATGAGCCGACTTCAATGCTCGATCCTCAGGGGCGAACAGAGGTTCTCGGCATCTTTGCGCAGCTTCGCAAGGAGGGGCACGGTTTTCTGCACGTCACTCACAACCTCGCGGACGTGTTTGATGCGGACAGGGTTGTCGTGCTGCTCAAGGGGAGTGTGCGCTTCGCAGGAACCATGCGAGAAGTCCTGGCTGAGCCTGGGCTGCTCGCGGAATGCGGGCTCGAGATGCCCCCCTTCCTTCGGTTCGCCGAGGAACTTCGCAGACTGGGTGTCCCGGTGCCGCGGGACGTTGCAGACGCCGAGAAGCTGGTGATGTCGCTGTGGCCCTGAGCATGCAGACAGTGGGATACACATACTCCAGCGGGACCACGTTCTCGCAGCAGGCGTTGACTGGAGTTTCGCTAGAGGTCGCACCGGGCGATCTGGTGCTCGTGATCGGTTCGACGGGATCCGGCAAGTCGACACTCTTGCGCTTGGCGGCCGGGTTGGTACAACCCTCGGCAGGCGAAATCCGGATCGATGGAGCGCCTCTCGACTCATCAAGCGCCCGCGGGGTGGTTGGCCTTGTGTTTCAGGATCCTGAATCTCAACTCTTTGCCGACACGGTATGCGATGACGTGATGTTCGGTCCGCGCAATCTCGGTCTTTCGGCTGCCGAGGCGCGCACCGTGGCAGAAAGCGCGCTGCTGGCAGTCGGGCTGGATGCCGCGCAGTATGGCGAGCGGTCGCCGTTTGCGCTGTCGGGAGGGGAGTCGCGGCGCGTGGCGATTGCAGGCGTGCTGGCGATGGATCCCCGGTATCTGCTGCTCGATGAGCCCACGGCCGGACTCGATGCCGGTGGCCGGCACGCCATCCGTTCGCTCGTACACGAGATTCGACACCGCGCCGGGGTTGTCATAGTGAGCCATTCCGCCGAGGAGTTCTTGGAGGATGCGACTGCGGTGCTCGTGCTGGCGGCTGGCGCCCCCGTGTTCGTGGGTGCGCCCGAGGCTCTGGTTTCCGATCCCGGAGTGTTGGCGCGTGCCGGTCTGGATGCCCCCGAGGTGCTCCGGGCGCAGTGGCTGGCGCGTGACCGTGGTATCGACCTGAAAGCGCCGTTTGCTGTCGATCCTCTGCAAGCTGCTAGAAATATGGCCGAGGCCGGGGGGTGGGCATAGTGTCGGTCCCGATGCCGTTCGGTCAGTTCGTCCCGGGTGACTCGCCCGTGCACCGCCTCGATCCACGCGTGAAGCTTGTGCTGGCCGCCGCGTTCACCGTACTTGTATTCGCGGTCCACGGTTGGATACGGTTGGCGGTGCCGGCGTTGCTTGCGGTCATCGCGCTTGTCTTCTCCGGCGTTCCGCCGCGACTGGCACTTCGCGGGCTCAAGCCTGTCGCCTTGCTGTTGTTGTTCACCGTGGCCGTAAACGCGCTGCGGCTTCATTCTTCATCGGCGCTGGTGTCCGTCGGTCCACTGGGTGTAGACGCATCCGGCCTTTCGACGGGACTCTTCTTCTCGGCGCGTATCGTACTCATCGTGGTGAGCACGTCGCTCGTCACGCTTACGACATCGCCGGTGGCCCTCACTGACGCTCTGGCACGGCTCATGAGCGGCCTACGCGTGTTTCGCTTTCCGGTGGACGACGTGGCGATGATGTTCTCGATCGCATTGCGTTTCATCCCGACCACTGCCGAGGAAGCCGAGAAGATCACTCTTGCTCAGACAGCTCGCGGCGCCCGCTTCAATGAAGGCGGACCGGTTCGGCGCGCAAAAGCGTGGGTGCCGGTTCTCATACCGCTGTTCGTGAACCTCTTTCGCCGAGCGGACGATCTCGCGCTTGCGATGGAATCGCGCTGCTACACCGGCGAGGGCCGTACGCGCTTGCACCAGCCGCATATGCGCACGGTGGACTGGATCATCCTGGCGTCAGGGGTAGCGGTACTTATGGCTGCGGTCGTACTCTAGTGCCTGCGATGGACGATATTGAAAGCCCTATGAAGATGGATGATTCGTCTCCTCACGCGCTCGTGCTCACCGTGTCCTACGACGGCTCGAAGTTCGCCGGGTTTGCTCGGCAGCCTGGGCTTGAAACCGTGCAGGGACGGCTTGAGACTGCTTTGTCGACGGTCCTTCGCCGTGAGGTGGAGACCGTGTGCGCTGGGCGGACGGATGCAGGCGTGCACGCCTTGGGGCAGGTCGTCAGTTTCGACTCCGACGGCGAAGAGCTCCCGGCGACGTCATTGCTCCGATCAGTCAACGCGCTCGTGGGCCACGACGTCGTTGTGACGGAAGTGCGCGAAGCGCCACCGGGGTTCTCGGCGAGGTTCGATGCAGTCTCGCGGGAGTACCGCTATCGACTTGTCACCGGCCCGGTTCCACCGCTGTTCCTAGCGCGCTTCTCATGGTGGGTGAAGAAGGACATCGATCTGGACGCCATGCGCAAAGGGGCCGCTCACCTCATAGGAGAGCACGACTTCAGGTCGTTCTGCGTCACGGAGTCTGCGCAGGGCAAACGCACGTTTCGGCGAATCGACGAGATCGACATCGTTGAGGAAGAGCACCTGGGCGAGCGATGCGTGGTCGTGAGGGTGGTCGGCAACGCATTTCTGCACTCGATGGTCCGGATAGTTGTTGGGACGCTTGTCGAGGTGGGCGTGGGCAGGCGAGAACCACGGTGGGTGGCCGACGCGCTGAAGGCGCACAGCCGGTCTGCTGCAGGGCCGACGGCACCTGCTCGCGGACTCACGCTGTGGAAGGTCGAGTACCCTGTCGACGTGTGGGAACACCCGGATGCGTGTGCTGATTGACGTGCAGCAGGCTCGCGGCTACTATGTGAGGGTTCGTTTCCCAGCCCCGTGAAACGGTTGACTCGAACAATTCCATGCAAACATCTGTTGGAGGACTTGTGAAGACCTACCACGCCAAGACAGGCGAAGTTGAGCGCGAGTGGCTTGTTGTTGACGCCACCGACGTCGTGCTCGGCCGTCTGGCCAGCCAGATCGCCCAGATCTTGAAAGGCAAGACGAAGCCGCAGTACACCCCGCACGTGGATACCGGTGACTTCGTCATCGTTGTCAACGCCGAGAAGATCCGTCTGACCGGCAATAAGGCTGAAACCAAGATCTACTACAGCCACAGTGGTTTCATCGGAGGACTCAAAGAGGTCTCCTACGAGCGCATGCTGGCCAAGCACCCCGAGCGCATCATCGAGAAGGCCGTCAAAGGCATGCTCCCGAAGAACACCCTCGGCCGGGCGATGAACCGTAAGCTCAAGGTCTATGCCGGTCCGAACCACCCTCACGCAGCTCAGAAGCCGCGCGAGATCACTCTGGAGGGCTAGTCGAGATGGCTGAAATCAAGGCAGTCTACTACGGCACCGGCCGCCGCAAGACCTCCGTGGCCCGTGTGCGTCTGATACCCGGCACGGGTGTCATGACTATCAACAAGAAGCCCGCGGTCGAGTACTTCGGCCGGGCGGCGCTCGTCAACTTCGCCGAGACTCCGTTCAAGGCGACCGAAACCGTCGGCCGCTTCGACGTCATCGCGAAGCTCGAGGGCGGCGGAGTCTCCGGCCAAGCCGGTGCGCTTCGTCACGGCATCGCACGTGCGCTCTTGGAGGCTGGCGACGATTATCGCGCCGACCTCAAGAAGGCGGGTTACCTGCGCCGCGACCCGCGTATGGTCGAGCGCAAGAAGTACGGTCTGAAGAAGGCCCGCAAGAAGCCGCAGTTCTCCAAGCGCTAGGATCCGCGGCTCATCAGTTGTCTCGATCGGGGCTCGCCGGAAGCGGCGGGCCCCGTTTCATCCCCGGGAGGAAAGCATGGCCCGACTCTTCGGCACGGACGGCGTCCGCGGAATAGCGAACTCGGAGCTGTCTCCGGAACTCGCGCTCAAACTGGGAGAAGCGGCAGGCCGGTTCTTGGCCGGATCCGCCCGCGGTCGCATCGTGGTCGGCCGAGACACCCGGCTTTCCGGCGACATGCTGGAAGCGGCGCTCGTAGCGGGGATCTGCTCGGCGGGTTCGGATGCGCTTGTCGCCGGCGTTGTTCCCACTCCTGCGGTCGCGTTGCTGGTCCGTGAGCTGGGCGCCGACGGCGGTGTGGTCATCTCCGCATCGCACAATCCGCCCGAGTTCAACGGCATCAAGTTCTTCGACCGCCAGGGTTTCAAGCTCGCCGATGCGGTCGAGGACGAGATCGAGGCCTTCTGTGTCGCTGAGCGTGACTGGGCACATCCGACGGGCTCGGCGGTTGGACGGGTTCTCCGAGTCGAGGACGCGGTTGAACGCTACATCGCTCACAGCATCGCCACGGTTGAGGGCGATCTTGTGGGGCTGGTCATCGCAGTTGATTGCGGGCACGGCGCATCGTCGGGCATCACACCGGAGGCCTTGCGCCGTCTCGGCGCCACGGTGATCGCCCTCAATTGCGAGTCCGACGGATTCGACATCAACGTCGGGTGCGGCTCCACCCATCTGGCCCCGCTGGCGGAGCTTGTTGTGCGTGAGGGAGCCGATCTCGGCATCGCACACGACGGCGACGCCGACAGGATGCTTGCGATCGACGAGACCGGTGCGGAAGTCGACGGCGACATGATCATGGCAATCTGTGCCGCGCATCTGCGCGAGGGCGGCCGCCTGTCGTTGGACGCGGTGGTTTCGACCGTCATGTGCAACCTCGGGTTCGAGATCGCCATGCGGGAACGCGGCATTCGCGTCATCAAGACCGCTGTCGGCGATCGTTACGTCCTTGAGCAGATGAGAGACTCAGGTGCCACGCTGGGCGGTGAGCAATCCGGCCACGTCATCTTCCTTGAGCACAATACGACCGGCGACGGATTGGTCACGGCTCTCAAGCTCGCATCCGTGCTTCACGTGACCGGCAAACCGCTCTCAGAACTCAAGCAGGTCATGCGCCGCTATCCGCAAACACTCGTCAATGTGCGGGTGGGAGACAAGGGCGGCTTCTCGGCTAATGTGAGGATCGCCGAGGCGATTCTGAAGGCAGAAGATGCGCTTGGCGACACGGGCAGGGTTCTTGTGCGGGCGTCGGGGACCGAGCCGCTTGTGAGGGTCATGATCGAGGCTGCGGATGAGGCGACGGCACGTGAACTCGCCGAGGATATCGCTCAAGTCGTGCGCGCCGAGATCGGCTAGAGATCGTGGGGTAGGCGGTTGCCGTCACCTACCCGTAATCGCTTTGTGCGCTCTGGGGCTGCTACACTGCAGTGACGAGAACTCGTGCCGACAGGGAGGAGCGCCACCCGAGAGATAGCAGCATGGCAGAGCGCCGGAACTGGCTCGTGCGAATTTTCGCCAGTTGACGAGGAGAGGGCTCATCGAAGTATTCGGCGGATGGCCCTCCGGCCCCAACCGGGGTCGTGACGGTGTCGAAGAAAGCCCGCGGGTGACTGCGGAGACAGAGACGGCATCGCACCGGTTTCTCCACAACTCACAGGGGCCAGATGCCCCGGCCTCCGGCATGCAGGGCGCTGCGGGCTCATTGCGGCATATCGGCCGCGCGAAAACACACACTCCCACAAACCGGAGGTTCATCCAGCTATGTGCGGAATAGTCGGATATGTTGGCCCCAGACGGGCCAGTGACGTACTCCTGAGCGGTCTGGCCAGGCTCGAATACCGTGGATACGATTCGGCCGGAGTTGCGATACTGGAAGGCGACAAGCTCAAGATCACGCGGCGTGTCGGCAAGCTTGTCAACTTGAGGAATGCGCTTGATGCGGCTCCTCTCCTCGGCGGGACGGGCATCGGCCACACGCGTTGGGCGACACACGGGCGTCCATCGGAAGAGAACGCTCACCCACACACGGATTGCACCGGCAGCATCGCCGTGGTCCATAACGGCATCATTGAGAACTACGCCGAGTTGCGCGAACAGTTGGCAGCGGCCGGGCACGTCTTGCGTAGTGAGACCGATACCGAGACCATCGTGCACTTGGTCGAAAGCCACTACCGCGGAGATCTCGTCTCGGCGGTCGCCCGCGCGATGGCCGACCTTGAGGGAAGCTACGCAATCGCGGTGGTTCACCGCGGCCAGCCCGGCGTCATCGTCGCGGCCCGAAAGGACTCGCCGCTCATCATCGGTCTGGGCGACGGTGAGAACATCGTGGCAAGCGACATCCCGGCCGTGCTGGAGTACACGCGCGAAGTGCTCGCGCTACACGACGGCGATATTGCTGTTGTGACGAGCGAAGGCGTTACAGTGCGAGACATGGCCGGCAACGCGGTGGAACCCGAACTCATGCATGTGCAGTGGGACCTCGACGCCGCCGAAAAGAACGGCTTCGAAGATTTCATGCTCAAGGAGATCTTTGAGCAGCCCAAGGCCATACGCGAGACGCTCAGGGGGCGTATGGGCGAGGATGGGAGCATCCAGCTTTCCGAGCTGGCGATGACGCCGGAGCAGATCGAGTCGATCGACCGCGTGTACGTGGTAGCGTGCGGCACGTCCCTGCACGCAGGCTACGTTGCCAAGAATCTCATTGAGCTGTGGGTTCGGGTGCCAGTCGAGGTGCAGTGCTCAAGCGAATTCCGCTATGGCGACCCGATTGTCGACGAGAAGACGCTGTGTGTGGCGATCACCCAGTCGGGAGAGACCGCAGACACCTTGGCGGCGATTCACGAAGCGAAAGATCGTGGCGGCAAGGTCATCGCGATCACGAACGTCGTGGGGTCGCGCGTGACGAGAGAGGCCGACGGCGTCATCTACACCCACGCCGGTCCCGAGATTGGCGTCGCGGCGACGAAGACCTTCACCGCGCAGATTGCCGCGCTCACGGTGCTGGCGCTCAAGCTCGCGCAGGCCAAGCGCCTGCTGACCTCGGAGAAGGTCGCCTCCCTGTTTGCGGACCTCTCGGCGATTCCCGAGATCGTGGAAGCGATACTTGCCGATACAGGTTCTCTGGATGACTGTGCGGGGGTCTTCGGCGATGCGAAGAGTGTGCTCTTCCTCGGCAGGGGGATGGGCGTGCCTGTGGCGATGGAGGGGGCGCTCAAACTCAAGGAGATCTCCTACATCCATGCCGAGGCCTATCCGGCCGGCGAGATGAAGCACGGTCCGATCGCGCTCATAACCGATGAGCTTCCCGTCGTCGTGGTGGCCACCAAGGGGCGCACGTACGACAAGGTCATGAGCAACATCCAGGAGGTTCGCGCTCGCGGCGCCCACGTCATTGCGGTTGCGACCGAAGGTGACGAGCACATTCGGAACTACGCCGAGTGCGTGCTGTACATACCGCCGGTGATCGAGGCACTCTCGGCGATTCCTGCGACCGTGCCGTTGCAGCTGCTCGCGTACCGCATCGCCAAGCATAGGGGCTGCAACGTTGACCAGCCCCGCAACCTCGCCAAGTCTGTGACGGTGGAGTAGCCCCGATGATCACCGGATTGGGTGTCGACATCGTCGAGATCGAGAGGATGAAGGTCGCGCTCGCCCGTCGGCCGCTCCTGAAGGAGAGGCTGTTCTCGGCGGAAGAGCGCGCGTATTGCGATAAGCGCTCGCGGCCCGAGGTGCACTACGCGCTGAGATTCGCAGCCAAGGAGGCCGTGCTCAAAGCACTCGGCACCGGGTTTCGGGGGATGAGGTTCACCGACGTGGAGGTTATGCGCGAGGCGAGCGGACGGCCGGTGCCGCGCCTTTCGGGCCGGGCCGCCGAGCGGGCCGCAGAGCTCGGCGTGGTCGAGATGCATCTGTCGCTGTCGTTCACCCACGTGACAGCGGTCGCTTCGGCCGTCGCGATCACCCAGGAGGCTCGGCCGACGCGCGATGAGCGTCCGGACACCCGCGCTCAGTTGGCGGCGTCCTTCAAGGAGGCGCGCTTCCTACTCGATGAAGTTTCCCCCGAGAAGGGGCAAGAACGGGGCGGTCTGGGGTAGGCTCTTCTTTGAGTCAGTTGGTCTGCGAGCGGAGGAGGGGACTGGGGTGTTTCGCACGCTGACAGCAGCACAGACGCGGGCCGTCGAGGAAGAGGCCGTGAGCGCAGGAGTCTCTCTGGCGTCGCTGATGCGCTCGGCAGGTCTCCAGGTCGCCCGCGTCGTCGCCGAGAAAGCCGCATGCGGCGACGTGGTGGTGCTGGCCGGACCGGGCAACAACGGCGGCGACGGCTGGGTGGCTGCGCGTGACTTGAAGGCGGCCGGCAGAAGCGTGAAGGTGCTCTCGGTGCGCAATCCGGGCGAACTCTCCGGCATTGCCGCGGAGGCCGCCCGCGACGCGATTGCGAGCGGGGTGCAGTGGCGCGTGCCGTTCGGCTCGCCTGCTCCCGACGAGCTGGCCGAGGCTGCGGTGATCGTTGACGCGCTCCTCGGCACGGGAGTGTCGGGTGCACCTCGTGCGCCGATCGGAGCCTGGGTCGATGCTGCGAACGCTGGCAACGCCTTCGTGGTGGCTGTCGACGTGCCGACCGGTGTGGACGCCGACTCCGGCGCGGTACCGGGCGGCGCCATGCGTGCCGACTGCACGGTAACCTTCGCGGCCCCCAAACTCGGGCTGCTGACCTACCCCGGTGCTGGCTATGTTGGTGAGATGGTCGTGGCCGACGTGGGGACGGGTCTTCTTGTGCCTGTTCCCGGAGTTGCAGAGGTTTGGGATTCTGCCGACTACGCTGCGCTGCTCCCGGTTCCGGCACTCGGCGCGCACAAGAACTCGCGCGGGCGGGTGCTGGTGGTCGCAGGGTCGCTCGCGTATCCGGGGGCGGCGATTCTTGCGGCGAAGGGCGCCATGCGCTCCGGGGCGGGCTATGTGCGCCTAGCTGTTCCGCGATCGGTCGTTCCGATCGCGCAGTGCCATCTGCTTGCGGTCCCTGTTGTGGGACTTCCCGAAGGTACCGATGGCGCACTGTCGGCCGAGGCGGCCGAGGAGGTTCTCAGTCTGGCCGAGAACGCCGATGCAGTGGTGCTTGGCCCCGGGTTGACAGTGGCTCCCGGCGCGGTCGCGGCTGTGCGGGAGGTTGTGCTGCGGCTCAAAGTGCCGGTCGTGCTGGACGCCGACGCCTTGAACGCCTTGGCGAATGGGACGGACCTTGTGCGAGGCCTTGTCGGCCCCGTCGTGATGACGCCGCACCCCGGAGAGCTGGCGCGGTTGCTCAAGACGAGCGTGGAACGGGTTCAGAGTGATAGGCTGTCATCAGCAGGAATGCTGGCAGGGCAGATGCGTGCCGTGGTACTCAAAGGTGCAGGAACCATTACCAGCGGGGCGGATCGGCAGGTCATCAACACGTCGGGTACTCCAGCTCTTGCTACGGCGGGAACCGGTGACGTGCTGTCAGGGGTGATCGGCGCACTGCTCGCACAGGGGCTTGGGCCCCTTGAGGCGGGTGCGCTCGGCGCGTACCTGCATGGACGCGCGGGGGAAGCGGCGGCGGAGGTGCTGACGCCGGTGTGTGTGACCGCCGAGGACGTGCCGGGCTATCTGCCGGTCGCGGTCGCCGGTTTGCTCGGCGCGAAGAATACTCGCGGCAAGACAATCGATACGAGAGCGCTAGGAGGACGATGATGGCAGAAGGTTCCGTGCGCGACATCATGACGCCTGATCCTGTGACGGTTGGACGCGAAGTGTCGGTCACCGACGCCGCGCGTCTCATGGTGGACAAGGGGATCGGCGCACTGCCCGTGGTCGAGAACGGAATCCTCGTGGGCTTGGTCACCGAGGGCGACCTGATCATCAAGGACATCAAGCTTGAGTATCCGACCTACATTCACCTTCTTGACGGCTTCTTCATGTATCCACCTTCGACGGCGCGTTTCGAAAGCGAGCTTCGAAAGGCGGTTGCCGCAACGGTGGACGACGTCATGACCAAGAATCCGGTGACCGTTCAGGGATCGGCGAGCATCGAAGATGTCGCCACGCTGCTTGTTGACCGCGATGTCTCAAGGATTCCCGTGCTCGATGGCGACGTGGTTATCGGCATCGTCACGAAGTCCGACGTGCTGCGCTCGATTGTCGGGGGCGCCGAGAAGTGACCGATCGTCGTTGGGCATGGACCGAAATCGATCTGGCGGCGTTTGGTCGCAACGTGCGTACGCTCAAGGCCAAGACGCGTCCCGGTACGGGTTTCATGGCAGTCGTCAAGGCTGACGGATATGGCAACGGCGCGGTGCGAGTCGCGCGCGCAGCCGTCTCGGCAGGCGCGGACCGTCTGGGCGTGGCCACTGTCGATGAGGCGCTGGAACTGCGCTCAGCGGGCCTGAGGGCGCCCCTGCAGCTTCTTTCCGAGCCGCCGGTCTCGGCAATTCCGGCGCTGCTGGCCAAAGACGTCATTCCCGCGGTCACGACGCGCGAGTTTGCCTCCGCGCTCTCCGCACGGGCGCTTTCCGGCGGAGCCCGGGCGCACTACCACCTGAAGGTCGACAGCGGCATGAACCGCAGCGGCGTGAGGGCCGAAGACGTTGCGGAGTTTGCGCGCTGGCAGTCGGGGTTGGGCGGCTTGGCGCTGGAGGGTACGTTTACCCACCTAGCAACCGCGGACGTGCCAGGCGACTGGGAGGTCAGGCGGCAGTTGGAGCGGTTTACCGATGCGCTCGAGGTCATGCGGACCGAGGGCGTGGACCCCGGAATCGTACACGCTGCGAACAGCGCGGGCACCATACTGTGGCCGGACGCGCATTTCGACATGGTGCGCTGTGGGATCGCGCTGTATGGACTGCACCCGGCGCCGAGCACGTACAAACACATCGAGCTCGAGCCGATCCTGACCCTGAAGGCGCGACTCTCGCTTGTGAAGCGCATCGGCGTGGGCGAGAGCGTCAGCTACGGATTCACGTGGACGGCGGCGGCGCCGACCACGGTCGCCACGCTTCCGCTGGGTTACGCTGACGGCATTCACCGCGTGTTGTCCAACAACATGGAAGTCCTCATCGGCGGGGTGCGCTGTCGGCAGATCGGGCGCGTGTGCATGGACCAGCTGATGGTCGAAGTGCCGCGCGGGGTCTCGGCCGAGATGGGCGACGAAGCCGTCATCGTCGGGCGGCAGGGCCGCGGGCAGATCATGCTCGACGACCTCGCCGAGCGCGCGGGCACCATCAACTACGAGCTGTCATGCGCGTTTGGCGCGCGGCTGGAACGGGTGTACGTCTAGACTCGTCTTCTTCTGCGGCTCTCTCCACGGTGACCTTGCGGGCGACTGCTGCAGCTGTCGGAGCGCTGGTCTAGAATGTGACAGCCGCACTTGACGTGCTGCCTGATAACGACAGCCAAGCATCACAAGGAGCTCCTAGGATGGATTTCTCGGAACTGATCGCCAAACGGCGCAGCGTGCGCCACTTCAACAGCAAACGCGAAGTCTCCGATGAGGACATCAACTACCTGTTGGATGCGGCGGTGGCCGCTCCGACGGCCGGCAACATCCAGCCATGGCGCTTCACCGTGGTCCGCTCGGCGGAAGCGCGCGAGCGTCTCGCCGGCGCACTGCACCAACGCTGGGCTACCGGCGCCCCGGTCGTGATTGTCGTCTCCGTCGATCCCCGGCCGTGTGCTGCGCGCTACTCCGAGCGCGGCGAGCGCCTCTACGCCATCCAGGACACCGCTGCAGCTGCCGAGAACATCCTGCTTGCCGCTGTCGACAGGGGACTCGCCTCCTGTTGGGTCGGCGCGTTCGACGCGAAGGCGGTTTCCGAAGCGCTTGGGATTCCTGCTCCCATTGAACCGCTGGTGATACTGCCCATCGGCTATTCGGCGGAGTCTGCCGGGCGTCCGGCGCGCAGGCCGCTTTCCGAAGTCTCCACGTGGATCTAGGTGAACAGGTGTCAGGCTTTGGATGTGCCGACTTGCATGAACTCCGCGAACTCATCGGCGATTGCCATCGCTGTCCGCTAGGCGACACGCGCACGAAGCTGGTGTTTGGCGTGGGGGATCCTCATGCCCGCGTGATGCTGATCGGCGAGGCTCCGGGCAAGAACGAGGACCTGAAGGGGGAGCCGTTCGTTGGGGCGGCGGGCCAGCTCTTAAACGACCTTCTCGCGCATGCCGGCCTGACTCGCGACGAGGTCTACATCGCCAACATGGTGAAGTGCCGCCCGCCCGGCAATCGCGATCCCGAGCCGGTCGAGAAGGAGACGTGCATGCCGTTCCTTCGCGAACAGGCCAGGCTCATTTCACCCGAGATCCTCGTCACGCTGGGAAACCACTCCACGAAGGCGATTCTGCGCACGGAGACCGGCATCACCCAGCTGCGCGGAAAGGTTGCGCATGCCGGCCGTTTCACGGTGCTGCCGATCTTTCACCCTGCTGCGGCTATCTATGACCGCACCAAGAGTGACGACCTCTTCGCCGATTTCGGGCTTCTGCGTGAACTCTTGGCTGCGGGGCGATGATGGCCACCTGCGTTCTGCGCACCGCCGGCGCCGTAGCGACCGAGGAGTGCGGTGAGAAGCTTGCCCCGCTTCTGGTGCCTGGTGACGTGCTCATCCTCTCCGGCGACTTGGGTGCGGGCAAAACGTGCCTGACCAAGGGCGTGGCGCGGGCGCTGGGCGTAGTCGAGCCGGTGACCAGCCCGACCTTCAACATCATGCGCATTCACGAGGGGCGCATCCCGCTTCACCACTTCGACATCTACCGTCTCGACTCCGCCGAGCAGCTCGAAGACATCGACTACTGGGGCACGCTCGAAGCCGATGGAGTCTCGCTCGTCGAGTGGGGGGACCGCTTCCCCTCGGCTGTCCCGGAGGAATGCGTGATCGTGCGATTCACGATCACGGGCGACGAAACGCGCGAGATCGAGCTCGAGCCGCGCGGAAAGCGCGGTGCTGCGCTTGTGAGGGCGTGGGTGGACGCGTGCTCCGATGCCGCGGGCGTGAATGTCTCGGCGGGTGAAGGGCTGTGAGGCAACTGCTCCTCGCGCTCGATACCGCCACCGAAGTCACCGTCGTGGGGCTTGCCTGGCGTACTGCACACAACATCGAGGTCGTCGCGAGTGCCGAAGTTGACGCGCCTCGTGCGGCGATGTCTCGCGTGCTTCCGATAGCGGAATCGCTCCTCGCGGCCGGCGGTGTGACGTCGCGCGATGTCTCCGCGGTCATCGTTGGCAGAGGGCCGGGCTCGTTCACTGGCGTGCGCATCGGTGTCGCGACCGCGAAGGGCCTCGCGCACGGCCTCGGCGTTCCCCTGTACGGGGTCGGCACGCTCGACGCCATCGCCTGGGGGTTCGCCGACAAGCACGCGCTTCTGGGCGTCGTCGGCGATGCCATGCGCGGCGAGGTCTACCCGGCGCTGTTCCGCCTTGGTGGTGGCCGTGCAGAGCGCTTGACGCCCCACCGCGTCGCCAAACCCGACGAGGTCGCGGGCGAATGGGCCGCGCTCGGCGAGCCGCTCCTGCTCGCGGGCAACGGCCTGCGCAAGTATGGCCCGCGGTTCACCTCGGCGCTGGGCGACCGGGCAATGGCGGTTGACGAAGCGAAGTGGGCGCCTTCGGGCTATGGGCTCTTCGGCGCGTTCTCGGCTCTTCTGGCCGACGGCGCGGAAGGCTCGGGTGAGGCGGGCGAGGTTCTGCCCGTCTACACGCGTCTCTCTGACGCCGAGGAAGACGAGGCCGCGCGCATCAAAGCCGCGGGCGAGGCGGGGGGAACCTGCCGATGAGCGTCGTACTGCGCGACATGCGCCACGATGACATTGCCGCCGTAAGCGCGATCGAGGCGACGTCGTTTTCCGACCCGTGGACGCGAGGCATGTTCGATGACGAGCTCTGCGCCCCAGGAAGGCTCTATCTCGTCGCCGAGGACGAGGGTGACGGTTCGCTGGTTGGCTACGCGGGTGTCATGATCGTCGGCAACGAGGCGCACCTTATGGATATCGCCGTGCGGAATGACCGCAGGCGCGAGGGAATCGGCCGACTATTGTTCGAAAGCGCCATGCGCGATGCGCGCGGTTTTGGTGCTGAGCGAATGACGCTTGAGGTGCGCCCCGGCAACGCGGCCGCAATCGCTCTCTATCGCGCGCACGGGCTGGAGGAGGTCGGCCTGCGTCCCGGCTACTACAGTGACACGGGCGAGCCGGCCGTCATCATGTGGGGAGACCTCCCTGCCGAGGAGGAGTCCGATCGCGGATGTGCAGTGTGCGAACTGCGCCGAGAAGCCCTCCGCACCGACGACCTCATTCTCGCGATCGAGTCCTCGTGCGACGAGACTGCCGCCGCCGTCATGAGGGGCGGGCGGGAACTTCTCGGCGATGTCGTGGCGAGCCAGATCGTCTTCCATGCGCGCTTCGGAGGTGTGGTGCCGGAGATCGCGAGCCGCAAGCACACCGAGGCGATCGTCAGCGTGGTCGAGGAGGCGATGCAGCAAGCCGGTACGGCGCTCGGCCTCGAAGGCGGCCGGCTGGAGTTCGCCGATCTCGATGCGATAGCGGTGACGCAGGGCCCGGGTCTTGTCGGCGCACTGGTGGTGGGCGTGGCCTACGCGAAGGGGCTTGCGATGGCGACCGGACTGCCCCTTGTGGGGGTGAATCACCTCGAAGGCCACATCTTTGCAAACGTGTTCGCCGATCCACAGGTTGCACCACCACTGGTGGCCCTTCTGGTATCCGGCGGCCATACGTCGCTTGTGCACATGCCGGAGTGGGGGCGCTACCACACCCTCGGCGAAACGCTGGACGATGCTGCCGGCGAGGCGTTCGACAAAGTCGCGAAGGTGCTTGGACTAGGCTATCCCGGTGGACCCATTCTTTCGCGCATGGCCGAGACCGGCGATCCTGCAGCGATCGACTTCCCGCGGGCAATGATGCGATCCGGCGACTACGCGTTCTCGCTGTCGGGGCTCAAGACTGCCGTCATCAACCACATCCGCCACGAGCGGGAGGCTGGGCGCGAGATCGACATTCCCGATCTTGCGGCCTCGTTCCAGCAGGCAGTGATCGACGTGCAGGTATCCAAAGCGGTTCGCGCTGTCAAGGAGACCGGTGCGACCACGTTTTGTCTGGCCGGCGGCGTTGCAGCCAACCCTGCGCTGCGCTCGGCGCTCGTCTCGGCGATAGGGGCGCTCGGCGTTCACGTGAGCGTGCCGCCGATGGCGCTGTGCACCGACAATGCCGCAATGATCGCCGCCGCGGCACACTATCGCTTCTTGTGCGGCGACAGGCTGTCACTCGACGCCGAGCCGCTGCCAAATTGGCGACTCGACACAGAGTAGACACCTGTGCTGACGAAGAAATCTGAGTGCGCAGTTGTCAGATCTGTGGGGATTCGCGTTCTTTTCTCTTGAACCTCCTCGAAGGTAACGATAGAATCGCCTATGTTGGCACTCAGGTGATCGGAGTGCCAGCAGTCGGGGTAGACTCTACGAGCGGGGTGCCAAACACCTGAGGGCGAAAGCGAGATGCGTCCGCCCGGGCAAGACTAAAGCTCGAAAGAACTGCGCCAAGGACACTGTCAGGAAATATCAGACTGAAAGGTAGGAGGAACGCGAATGAATCTGAAGCCTTTGGGAGATCGCGTCATCATCAAGGTGGCGGCAGCCGAGGAAGTGACCAAGAGCGGTCTCATCCTTGCAGAGGGCGCCAGGGAGAAGCCCGCGCGCGGCGCTGTGCTTGCGGTAGGCGAGGGCAAGCGTGATGAATCCGGCAAGCGCATCCCGATGGATGTCAAGGTCGGGGACGTCGTCATTTACGGCAAGTACAGCGGCCAGGACATCAAGGTCGACGAAGAGGAGTATAAGATCTTGCGCACCGACGAGATCTTCGCAATCGTCGTCTAGTCTTGGGCTCGCTCAACGTCCGATTTGTCCGTAATTAACTGAAAGGGGACTTCCGGAATGGCTAAGGAGATCCGTTTTAACGAAGAGGCTCGTCACGGCCTCGCTGCGGGCGTCAACAAGCTTGCCGACGCCGTCAAAGTCACGCTTGGCCCCAAAGGCCGCTACGTGGTGCTTGAGAAGATGTATGGCGCGCCCACCATCACCAACGACGGTGTGACCATCGCCAAGGAGATCGAACTTGAGGACGCCCTCGAGAACATGGGCGCTCAGCTCGTCAAGGAAGTCGCCGTCAAGACGAACGACGTCGCGGGCGACGGTACCACCACCGCGACGCTGCTCGCCCAGGTCATCGTGACCGAGGGCCTGCGCAACGTCACCTCAGGTGCCAACCCTCTCGCCATTCGCCGCGGCATCGAGAAGGCCGTGGACGCGATCGTGGTCGAGATCAAGAAGAACGCCAAAGAGATCGAAACCAAGGAAGAGATCGCGCACGTCGGGTCCATCTCGGCGGCCGATGACGAGATCGGCGACAAGATCGCCCAAGCGATGGATGTCGTGGGCAAGGACGGCGTCATCACCGTCGAGGAGTCCCAGACCTTCGGCATCGACATCGACACCGTCGAGGGCATGCAGTTCGACAAGGGCTACATCTCACCCTACATGGTCACCGACCCGGAGCGCATGGAAGCGGTGCTTAACGATCCGCTCATCCTCATCGCCGGTCAGAAGATCAGCTCGATCAACGATCTGCTCCCCGTGGCCGAGAAGGTCATGAAGGCCGGCAAGCAGCTCCTCATCATCGCCGAGGACGTCGACGGCGAAGCTCTTTCGACACTGCTCGTCAACAAGCTGCGCGGGACCTTTGTCGCCGTCGCCGTCAAGGCTCCGGGCTTCGGCGATCGTCGCAAGCGCATGCTGGAAGACATCGCGATCGTCACCGGCGGGCAGGCAATTATGGAGGAGTTCGGCACCAAGCTTGAGAGCGTCACGCTGGAGATGCTGGGCCGAGCCAAGACCGTCAAGATCACCAAGGAAAACACCACCATCGTTGACGGTGCGGGATCCGAGGACGAGATCAAGGCGCGCGTCAACCTGATCAAGGCCGAGATCGAGAAGTCGGATTCAGACTTCGACAAGGAGAAGCTCCAGGAGCGTCTCGCCAAGCTCTCCGGCGGTGTGGCCATCATCAAGGTTGGGGCGGCCACCGAGGTCGAGCTCAAGGAGAAGAAGCACCGCATAGAGGACGCCCTTCAGGCGACTCGCGCGGCAGTCGAAGAGGGCATCGTTGCCGGCGGCGGCGTGGCGCTTGTTGACGCGCTGCCCGCACTCGACGCGATCGTTCCCGCAAATGCCGATGAGGCTGTGGGTGTCGACATCATCCGCAAGGCGCTGATCGCCCCGATGAAGACCATCGCCGCTAACGCCGGCTTCGAAGGCTCTGTCGTGGTTGAGAAGGTCAAAACGCTCCCCAAGGGCGAGGGCCTCAACAGCGCGACCGGCGAGTATGGGGATATGCTGAAGATGGGTGTCATCGACCCCGTCAAGGTGACCCGCACGGCGCTGCAGAACGCCGCGTCGATCGCGGCACTCATCCTCATCACTGAGGCCACTGTCAACAACGCGCCTGCTAAGGATGGCGGCGCTGGAGCTGGCATGGGCGGCATGGGCGGCATGGGCGGCATGGGCGGCATGATGTAGGCTTCCTGTCTACAGCAGAGCGCCAGCACCATAGAACAGCAAGAGCCTCGGCGAAGATGTCGGGGCTCTTGCTGTTGCGCCACATTTCCCTGCTGCATGGGTCCGGATTAGGTCTGTGCAGGGTTCGCGCAAGCCATGGAGCATACGCTCGTCCTGCGTGTGTAGCGGTCGCCGGGGGCGCGGCTGAGACAACCGGTGCGGCGGACAGGAGGCGAGATCAGAGTCGCTGGAGTCAATCAATTCAGTAGGTGGTAGCGGTACATCCATCGTCCCGGTTCAGGGGGGGAATGCTTCATGAAACAGAGTCCTTTCATCGCAACGACACTCGTTGTATTGCTGTTGGCCGCATCGGCCACCCCGGCTTTCGCCGCTTCGGGCAAGACAAACCAGAGTGGCGCTCTTGTTAACGACCCGAGTCTGACCCCGATAGTCCAGTCTCAACTGCAGGCACTCAGTGCCGAAAAGGATGCTGCCAACGGAATACGCACGGGGGGCGGCATTTCGACGATGTCGCTCAACTCCTATGGACTGGTGACGCGGCCCGTGACCAACTATCGGCAGGAGACTACGTACTGGTGCGGAGTGGCCTCAGCCCGCCAGGCCTTGAGTTTCCACAAGGCGTTCAGCGGTTCATCGGCGGCGCTGCCATCGCAGTCTACGTTGGCGACCAGAATCGGAACCACCACATCCGGCAGCACGACAACCGGTATCGCGTCTGCACTGAATCGCTACAACGGCACATTCGGCTCTGTCTCGTACTTGGCTTCAGACATCACCGATACCGCAAATCCGTACGAGACCTTCGTGAACAGGATCGGCACGATGCTGAAGTACATGGTCTCAAGCCCCACGACGCCGATCATTCTTGTGGAGACCAAGTACATCCCTCGCTACAACGGAGTCTCCGCGCGCCACTACATGACTATCAGCGGAATCAACGACACCGTCAGTCCGATGAAGATGCGTAGTGTCGATCCGCACTACAACAGCGCCTACTACGGGATCCGCTGGGAGAACGTCGGATCCACCACCGTCAACGGACTGTGCCGGGCCTGCTATGAGGCTGACGTCAGAGGCACAAACAAGGCGATGGCATGGTAGCCACGAGGCGACTGTGGAAGTCCTCGTGTGCTGTTGCGCTTGCAGTCGCGCTTCTGATGGTTCCGGGATGCGGCAAGCTTTCGGGCAGCGCGACCGAGACGGAAAGCCAGCCGTTCACTGTCACGAGTGTGCGGTTACCATATGCCGACTGCGGTAACCCACAGAAGGTCGGTTCGTCGATCTACGCAACCGTAGGTCAGGGGGCCGACAAGGGAGACGCGCTCATCTGCTACGACATCAATTCGAAGACCGCCAAGATCATTGTCGAGGCTTCGGACTCCGAGGCGATTGGCTGGTTTGTCGCGAACGATAGCTGGCTGGTCTGGAATGTGGGGCTCGAGCTCTTCGCGCAGTCGGTGGCTACTGGGGAGCGGCAAGTTCTGTCTTCATCGCGAGATCTCTACGCCCCTGCGCTGAATGGGGACCTGGTCGCGTGGGACGACCTGACGCCCTCGCGTACGCACCAGATTGTCTTGCGGAATCTGAAATCACAGGAGACGACGGTGGTTGCTCCACTAGTGCTGCCGGATCTCTACAATAACTTCCCGTCGTGGAACGGCAGTCGGCTTGTCTGGACGGACGTTATCGACGGAGCAGGGTACTACAACGTTCTTGACACGGCGACTGGTGGCAAGGAGGGCTACATTCTTTCTGACGGGGTCTTCCGCTATCCCGGCTACGCTCAAGAGGTAGGAGGTCGCATCTATTCCGTGAACTTCACTTCCACGGACGAGTGGGATTGGAATGCTCAGCAGCTCGGCTACTACTCGATCGAGGAGCGGCGATTCGTGCCGATTGTGGAGGACGGGTTCATCGCCAACTACTTCAGAATCGCCGACAACCTGCTTGTGATCGTCGATCGGAATGGGAAGCTTACGGTGCAGCTCATCGACCAGAAACATGGGCAACAGCAAGAGTACGCGCCACTCCGGGAGGCCGTGGATTTCGTCAAGACCTCATCGGACGGGACGATAATCGCATGGAAGGGCTCAAGCGGCGCACCCGGCACGTGCGATCTCTTCCTGATCGAGAGACGCTAGCGCGAAAGGGTGTTTCTAGCGGGAATCCTCTGCCTGGAGATAAGTGACAAATCCGGGCAGAGGGTGATTCCCCTCGGTGCCTTAGCCGATGAGTCTCAAGATTCGCTCGGCGATATCGATTGCAGCGGTCGGGCGCGCGAGCTTCAGCGTCGCTTCCCGCATCTGCGCGAGCTTAGCGGGGTTTGAGATCGTCTTGCGCGCGACTTCCGTGAGTCGGCGCGGGTCTTCGCAGTCGACCGCGGTTCCGGCTCGGACCAGCGTGTGCACGTTCGCGCGCTCCTGACCGGCCGACGGCCCTACCAATACCACCGGAAGGCCGGAGTCGATGCACTCTGCGGTCACGAGGCCGCCGGGCTTGCATATTCCCAGATCGGCGGCACCCATGAGGTCAGCCATGTTCTCCGTGTAGCCGAGAATGCGGACGTTCGTGGCGGTGATGCCGGAGGCGCGCTTGCGTAGTTCATCGGCGAACGCCGTGTCGCGGCCGGTGACAACCGCTACGGCCGTATCGGGCAATCCGGCAATTGCAGGCAGTGCGACGGCAAGCGCAGTCTTGAAGTGCTCATACGGTCCCGGCATCGAGGCTCCCGCAAGCGCCAGAAGCAGACGCCTTTCGGGTGGCAGGTCGAGACGCTCCCGGGTCGCAATAGCGTCTCGGGATACCATGAACTGCGGACGTACGGGGATGCCCGTCACTGCGATCGCGTCCTCCGGCATTCCACGATGCTGCAGCTCCCGTGCGCTTGCGTCATCGGCCACACAGAAGAGAGAAAGCCCGCGCCGCGGCCAGTAGCCGTGAACGCCGAAGTCGGTCGCGACCGCGATTATCGGCATGTTCTTGAGGTTGGCATTGCGCGCCGCCGCTTGGACCGCGAGGTTTGCGGCGAGTGCGTGGGTGGCGACTACGGCAACGGGGCGATTCTCGCGAAGCCAGCGCTCGAAGCGCCCGAAGAAGCCGCGCAAAGCGGGGCGTCCTGCCGCCATGACCGCTCGGCCGAGAGGAACGCTGCCCCAGACGGCGTTATAGACGGGCGCCATCGGACCTGCAACGATGCTCGCAGCGGAGTTGCCCGAGATTCGCAAAGTGCCGAAGTCAAGCACGTCGAGAACCCTGACGCGGACTTCGGGATTAAGTGTGCGCAGTTCGGCGGCAACGGATTCGGCGGCGATCTTATGACCGGAGCCCACCGATGCGTGTACGACCACGATCGTTGGTAGAGAACTCATGGGTGGTACTATACCGCATGCACGCGGGGCGGTTGGCGTTCCGGTGCTTCTGCCGAGGAGTCTAGACGTGGCGCTTTCCCTGGGAATCGTCGGTTTGCCCAATGTGGGCAAGTCCACCCTGTTCACCGCACTGACCCGCAAGATGGTCGACGCCGCGAACTATCCGTTCGCCACGATCGAGCCCAACGTCGGCATCGTGGCGGTTCCGGATGCCCGGCTTGAGCGCCTTGCCGAGATCGTGCACCCTCAGCGCATCATGCCGGCCACCGTCGAGTTTGTCGACATCGCCGGGCTGGTCAAGGGCGCGAACGAAGGGGAGGGTCTGGGCAATCAGTTCCTCGCCAACATCCGCGAGACCGACGCCATCGCCGAGGTCGTGCGCTACTTCACCGACGAGAATGTCGTCCACGTCGAAGGCCGGGTCGATCCCGAGAGTGACGTCGAGACGATTCGAACGGAACTCGTCCTAGCGGATCTGGGCACTCTGGAACGCGCGCTTCCGCGGCTTGAGAAGGAAGCCAAACGCGACAAGACACTCGAGCTCAAGATCGAGGTCGCCAAACGCCTACAGGTCTGGATGAACCAGGGTCACCGCGCGGCCAAGATGGACATGACTCCCGAGGAGCGCGAGTCGGTGCGCGACCTGCATCTGCTCACCATGAAGCCGATGCTCTACGTCGCCAACGTCGACGAGTCGCAGGTCACGAAAGAGCTGGCGCTGGTGGATGGCGTGCGTCCCATCCCTATCTGCGCCCAGATAGAGGCAGACGTCGCCGAACTCGATCCGACAGAGGCAGCCGAGTATCTCGCTGATCTCGGCTTGTCTGAGCCTGGTTTAAACGCGCTTATCCGCGAGGCATACCGCCTGCTCGGCCTGCAGAGCTACTTCACCGCGGGAGAGAAGGAAGTTCGCGCGTGGACGATTCCGATCGGCGCGAAGGCGCCACAGGCAGCCGGCGTGATCCACTCGGACTTCGAGCGTGGTTTCATCAAAGCCGAGGTCATCGCATATGAGGACTATGTCGCGCTCAGCGGGGAGAAGGGCGCCCGCGAGGCAGGCAAGATGCGGCTTGAGGGCAAAGAGTACGTCATGGCTGACGGTGATGTGGTGCACTTCAAGTTCAACGTGTAGAATACTCACACCGGGGCGCAGTCCGGATGGATTTCCGGTTCCGCGGGCCACTCTTCGTAGCATTAGGTCGGACCAGGCAGCTCGCTTCTGCAACTCGGCGACGATTGCCTGGTCTCGTCGTATCTGGAAGACCCGCCGCCCTCGTCCCCGGTGAAAGTGGAACCATCGCCCAAAGAGGCGTTTTGACTTTCAAGGAGGATGCGCACATATGGAGATCGAGATCGGACGCGGCAAGACGGCACGGCGGGCATACGGATTCGACGACATTGCGATCGTGCCATCCAGGAGGACTCGGGATCCGCGCGATGTGGATATCACTTGGCAGTTCTCGTTCCGCGGTCGTGATTACGTCTTCCCGCTTCCTGTCCTCGCCTCAGCTATGGACGGTGTCGTCGATCCCGCCTTTGCGATCACCTTAGGCAAATTGGGCGGTCTCGCGGTCCTGAACCTCGAGGGCATCCAGACCCGTTACGAGGATCCGGCGCCCATGCTCGACGCGATCGCTTCTTTCGACAAGGAAGAGGCAACCGCGAAGATGCAGGAGATCTACAAGGAGCCGATCAAGCCTGAGCTGATCACGAAGCGCGTTCGCGAGATCAAAGACGGCGGCGTTCTTGCCGCCGCATCGCTCACTCCCCAGAACTGTGAACGCTACCTAGAAGCTGCCCTTGCCGGCGGTCTCGACCTCCTTGTCATCCAGGGCACGGTCGTCTCGGCTGAGCACGTGAGCAGCTACGACAAGCCGCTCGACTTGAACGCCTTCGTCGAAGCTCTCGACATCCCGTGCATCATCGGCGGTTGCTGCAGCTACCAAGGCGCTCTGCACCTCATGCGTGCCGGCGCCGTGGGCGTGCTCGTGGGTGTGGGCCCAGGCCATGCGTGCACCTCGCGCCGCGTGCTCGGCATCGGTGTGCCGCAGGCCACCGCTATTGCCGACGCAGCTGCCGCTCGTACCCGCTTCCTTGAGGAGACGGGCAAGTACTGCCACATCATTGCCGATGGCGGCATGCGCACCGGTGGCGACCTCGCTAAGGCGATCGCCGTTGGCGCCGACGCCGTCATGATCGGCTCGCCGCTCGCGAGTGCCTCTGAGGCGCCCGGCCGCGGCTACCACTGGGGCATGGCGACCTTCCACCCGGATCTGCCTCGCGGCACCCGCGTCAAGGCGACCATACGCGGCACGCTGCAAGAGATCCTGCTTGGCCCGGCGCACCAGAACGACGGTACCCTGAACCTTCTCGGCGGCCTGCGCACTTCGATGGCCACGACCGGCTACGAGAACCTGAAGGCTTTCCAGAAGGCCGAAGTCATGGTTGCCCCGTCGCTTCAGACCGAGGGCAAGGTACTGCAGAACACGCAGGGCGTCGGAATGGGCCGGTAGCAGCCGGTGGCGCAACAACACGAGAACCAGCCCACCGTCTTCGTCCTGGACTTTGGCGCGCAGTACGCGCAACTGATCGCACGCCGCGTGCGTGAAGCCCGCGTCTACTCCGAGATCGTACCCTTCGACATTTCTGCCGAGGAGGTCGCACGTCGGGGTCCGGCCGCGATCATCCTGTCGGGTGGTCCCGCGAGCGTGTACGCCGAGGGTGCGCCGCATATGGATCCCGCCGTGCTCGCGCTGGGCATCCCGATCCTGGGTTTTTGCTACGGCATCCAGGAGATGGCGCTGCAGTTGGGCGGGGAGATCCCCAAGACCGACATCGGCGAGTACGGCTTCGCGCAGCTCGAGGTGCTCGAGCCCGAGTGTCAGCTGCTCGACGGACTGCCGGTCATCTCGCAGGTCTGGATGAGCCACCGCGACAGCGTCGGCACCGTACCGAGCGGCTTCACCGTCACCGCGCGCACGGGCACCACGGCAGTTGCCGCGATGGAGGACGCGGAGCGCAAGCTCTACGCCACGCAGTTCCACCCCGAAGTCGCGCACACGGAGTTCGGCCAGCAGATCATCCGACGCTTCCTCCACGACCTTGCGGGCATTCCGCCGCTCTGGACGATGGTCAACATCATCGATGACGCGGTCGAGAGCATCCGCACGCAGGTCGGCGACGCCAAGGTCATCTGCGGCCTATCGGGTGGCGTGGACTCGAGCGTGGTCGCGGCGCTGCTGCATCGCGCGATCGGTAATCAGCTCACCTGCGTCTTCGTCGACCACGGCATGCTGCGCCTGAACGAAGCCGACGAGGTCATCCGCGTCTTCCGCGACCAGTTCCGCGTCGATCTCGTGCACGTATCCGCCGAGGATCGTTACCTGTCGCTTCTGGCCGGGGTCACCGATCCCGAGAAGAAGCGCACAATCATCGGCGAGGAGTTCTGGAAGGTCTTCTTCGACGAGGCGACCACGCTTGAGGGCGTGCGGTTCCTCGCGCAGGGCACGCTGTATCCCGACGTCATCGAGTCGGGCAACAAGACGGCCGCCAAGATCAAGAGCCACCACAACCTGATTCCGTTTCCGGAAGGCGTCCACTTCGAGCTCATTGAGCCGCTCAAGGCGCTTTTCAAGGACGAGGTGCGCGCGGTGGGTTCGGAACTCGGCCTTCCCGATGAGATCGTCCATCGCCAGCCGTTCCCGGGTCCGGGCCTTGCGGTCCGCATCATCGGCGCCATCACGCACGAGAAACTCGAACTGCTTCGCAAAGCCGATGCGATCGTCCGCGAGGAGATCGGCGCGTGGGACACGGAGCGCGGCGTGTGGCAGTACTTCGCGGTTCTGCCCGACATCCGCTCGGTGGGCGTCATGGGCGACGAGCGTACGTACGGCCATCCGATCATCATCCGCGCGGTCTCCTCGGCCGATGCGATGACGGCGGACTGGGCGCGGTTGCCGCACGACCTGTTGGCTAAGATGAGCAACCGGATTATCAACGAGGTCGAAGGCATCAACCGCGTCGTCTACGACATCACGAGCAAGCCTCCCGGCACGATCGAGTGGGAGTAGAACGTACGAACAACGTGGTTTCAGACGGCATATGCTCGCATGACTCACGTCAGACCGTGCCGTTGATCGAGGAAGAGCGAGCAGACCCCTTCGTCCCACATCATGCCCGCCACAAGACCGAATGGGGACAGCGTTTGAGCCCAGTCGGAAGACGATAGGTGGGAGATCGGCGACTGTGGGCTGCTTGAGGCATTCCCGAGATGGGGCTAGACCAATTAGGCTAATGCCTGTTTTGTCCGTTACTTCGCACGCTTCTCATGAACGTTCGGCTGCTGTGCCTGATGCGCGCGTCTTGTCGCCCGCCGTACGGTTCCCTTTGGGGTAACACCTCGGATCTCCTTCGTGCGCCAGTGAGGAAGTCCGCGAAGAAGCAAAGGAGAACAGATATGGGCACGACAGACGAGAAGAAATGGATGACGGAGGAAGACGGCATCATCAAAGTGCGCTCTTGCGCCTGGTCCGCGCCTGGTGATCACCCCACGGGATGCGGTGTCATCATGTCCGTCAAGGACGGCAAGATTATCAAGGTCGAAGGAGATCCTGAGCATCCGATAAGCCAAGGACGCCTGTGCCCCAGATGCTTGGCCTTTGACGAGGTTCAGTACCATCCCGACCGTCTGCTGCACCCGATGAAGCGTGACCCAAAGGATCGCGGAACAGACAAATGGGAGCGGATCACGTGGGACGAGGCCTATGATCTCATTGAGACTGAGGTTCGCAGGGTTTGGGAACAGCACGGCCCCGAATGCTGCTTCGTCATCACAGGCACTGGCCGTGAGACTACGCTGTGGGCGAACGTGTATGCCACCAACGTACTGGGTTCCCCCAACAGGACCGGTGTCATCAGCGGTGCTTCCTGCTACGGTCCCCGCTGCACCATGGCCAACTATCATCTTGGAGCTGGCTATCCCGAGCTCGACTACGCGGCGTTCTTCCCGGATCGTTACGACGATCCGCGCTACGAGGTTCCCAAGTACATCGTCATCTGGGGCAAGGACCCGATCTATTCCAACTCCGATGGTTTGTTCGGCCATGCCGTCGTCGACCTGATGCAGCGCGGCTCGAAGCTCATCGTGATCGATCCCCGCCTGACGTGGCTGGCTGCCCATGCCGAGTATCATCTGCAGCTGCGCCCCGGCACCGACGCCGCTCTCGGCATGGGCTTGGCCAATGTCATCATTCAGGAGGATCTCTACGACCACGAGTTCGTGGATGAGTGGTGCTACGGTTTCAAGGCATTCGCCGAGTGTGTTTCTGAGTGGACGCCCGAGCGCGTCGAGGAAGTCACGTGGGTTCCCGCCGACGTTCTGCGCGAAGCTGCCCGTGCTTTTGCCACGAATGGCCCCTCCTCGGCTATGTGGGGTTTGGCTTTCGATATGCAGGAGAACGGCGTGCAGGCTGGCCATCTCTTCTTGGGTATTGTTGCCATTTGCGGTTACCTGGACGTTCCCGGCGGTCTAACGCTGGCCGCTCCCGCATCATTCATGGGCAAGTGGCGCTACGATGCCGTTGTGTCCCTGCCGCCGGAGACTCGCGACAAGTTGATCAAGCCGCTTGACGGCCGCTATTCCGTGTACACGACCGGCGGAGCCATGCCCGGCGCCCTTGGCGACACCATGATCGACTGGCTGGAAATGGAGAACCCGCCGTTTCCTCTGAAGCTTGGTTGGATCGTCGGCAGCAACCTTCTTGCCTGCTCGGCTGCACAGCCCGAGCGATGGCTGAAGAACTTGCAGCAAGTGGAATTCTTCATCGCCAATGAGATATTCATGACCCCGACCGTTATGGCTCTGGCCGACCTGGTCCTCCCGGTTTCTACTTGGGCGGAGCACATCGGCATTGTCATGCCCCATTTTGGCCGCAACACGCACTTCCTCGGAGCCATGAACCAGGCCGTCGACCCCGGCGACACCAAGAGCGACTTCCAGATCATGCTTGATATGGGCAAGCGACTGCGTCCCGACATATGGCCATGGGAAGACGAGGAAGCGTTCCTCGATGAGCAGCTGCATACCGAGTACGACTGGGACTTCAAGGATCTCCAGCAGGATGTCGTGCGTCAGCAGCCGTTCGAGTACTACAAGTTCCGCACCGGCAAGCTTCGCGCCGACAAGGATCCCGGCTTCGATACTCCGACGGGTCTGGTCGAGCTGAAGTCGAGCATCTATCCGATGTTTGGCGAAGAGGCCCTACCGTTCTTCAAGGAGCCGTACTACAGCCCCTACAGCGACCGCATCTCCGACGAAGTGAAGGCCGAGTACCCCCTCGTCCTTACCACTGGCGGCCGCAATATCTTGTACTTCCACTCCGAGCACCGCAACGTTCCCAGCCTGCGCTCGCTGCATCCCGATCCGCTGGTCACCATCCATCCCGAGACCGCCGCGAAGCACGGCATCTCTGATGGCGACTGGGTGGCCATCGAGAACCCTGAGGGTCGCTGCGTTCAGCGCGCCTCTTTGAGCTATGAGGCTGATCCGAGGATCATTCACTGCGAACATGGCTGGTGGTTTCCAGAGCAGACCAGCGAAGCGCCCAACTTGTATGGTCCCTTCAAAGCCAACCCCAACAACCTTATCCCGCACGAGATCATTGGGTCGACTGGCTACGGTGCCAACTACAAGAGCGTCATCGCGAAGATCTACAAGGTCGACGGACTGGATTCCTAGGGCAACTGAAAGGAGAAGGAGCAACTATGTCGAAGTACGCCCTCATCATCGATTACAAATACTGCACCGGATGCCACACCTGCGAGGTTGCATGTCGCAAGGAGAAGGGTCTGCCTGTTGAGGAATATGGCATCAAAGTAACCAAACAGGGTCCCGTCAAGCTCGGCGGCGCGTGGATGTACGACTACGTTCCCATCCCATCGAGTCTTTGCGACATGTGTGAGGATCGCATCGAAGCCGGGAAGCGTCCCGCATGCGTGCATCATTGCCTAGGCGCATGCATGACTGCGGTTCCCATCGAGAAGATTGGCGAGACCGTATCCGGGAAGGGCGAGAAGGTAGTCTGTTTCATACCGTAAGCGATTGCGGGGCTGCATCGGCCTTCTCAGTTCCGGTGCAGCCCGTAGCATCTGTTTTGGCAACGTCCATTCTTTAGGGAGAGACCATGTGCTTTAGACCCCCCACCGTGAGCTTGTCGGTAAAATGCCCCGACTGTGGCAAGAAGATAAATGAGGTCATGGGGAACATCCCGAACATTTGTCCGTTTTGCGAAGCCGACGTATCTGAGGCAGTCGCCGCAGTGAAGGGCGCACCGGCTCCGGGCGCGCCCATGGCCCCCGCTGCCCCTGGAGCACCAAAAGCCCCTTCTGTTCCTACGGCACCAAAAGCCCCTTCTGCTCCAGTTGCGCCATCTGACAAGTGATTGCCCTTGCGCATCGACTTTGGCCGCATGGCTGAAGACACAGTACAATTAGTCCTTGATGAAAGGAGAATCATGGCTGAAGAGAAGGATCTCAAGGAACAAAGCAAAGAAGAACTGATTGCTTTGTACGAAAAATACAGCAGAACTCCCTCTAACCCGGTTTCTTCGATCTTGGCTGCAAAAGTGAAGAGCGAGCTCGAGAGCCGCGGAGAGACACTTAAGTAAGTGATCTCCAAATGGAGTGGAGTAGCCCTTGGGCTATCTCCGAGAGTCAGCCTTGAACGTCGGCGCGCCATCGCCGACGTTCTGGCGTTTCTCAAACGGACGGGTATCATGGGTTCATCTTCCATGCGCTGTTGAGGGGATGAGCCCATGAAGGTCGATCGCCGCGCATTCTTGTGGTCCGTGATCGCCGCGGTTCTTGTAGCCGCGCTCATTCCGGTCTTCGACGCCTTCCTGGTGCCCCAAGTCGCACTCATTCCGGACAAGGGCTCTGCGTGGTATTTCTGGAAGCTTCCGGATGCAACATGGTGGACGCGGGCTTCGGTGTGGATTCCGTACCTAGTTCAGCAGGTTCTGGTGTGGTACCTGATCTACAGGCTCACCACCTCCAAGAAGCGCGTCGACGACTCTCTTTCGAAGTGGAACTGGTGGCTTCTGGGCGTCAACGGCGTGTTCGTCGTGATCCACTTTGTCCAGACATCGCTGTTCTACGACGGACTGGCTCAGGACGTCCCCATCTGGAGTTCGCAGTACTCCGTTGTCGGGATGCTTGTGCTGATCCTCATCATGAAGAATCGCTGGCGCGGGCTGTTCTTCGGCCACAAGGTCCGGCTGCCCAAGGACGGCGTGCTGATGACCACCAGGGTTCACAGCTACTACATTGCCTGGGCGGCGATCTACACGTTCTGGTTCCATCCTGTGGTCAGCACGTGGGCGCACGTGATCGGCTTCTTCTATATGTTCCTGCTGCTCATCCAAATGTCGCTTGCCTACACGCGAGTACACATGAACAAGTATTGGACGCTTGTTCTTGAAGTGATCGTGCTCATCCACGGCACCGCTGTGGCGTTCTATACGCAGCGCTCGATCATCTGGACGATGTTCTTCACCGGGTTCCTCACGATCTTCATCGTGACCCAGATCTACGGTCTCGGGCTTCCGAAGTGGGTCATCCGCACGGCATCTGCCGCATACCTGCTCCTGTCGCTCGGCCTCTACACCTTCTATCCGAGTGGCGCTTTCTCGGGCGCACGGCTGGCGAAGGTCTACGAGATAAGCTTCATCCCTGTCACCGAGTACGCGCTGGTGTTCGTAGTCGCTGCTGCACTGTGGGCGGTCAGCTTGCTGCCTCCGGTCCGGGCGAGACTGCATCCGAGCCGGGAAAGGGCGGCGCGATGAGCTGCTATCTGCGCAGTATGCACTGGCTGTTCGAAGCCCTCGATCTCGAATACGACAAACCCAGCCGCAAGCGTGTCGACGCGGCGATCCGCGAGGTGCTTGGCTCGCCTGCAGATGCGCACTGCCCGGAGGTGTGGGCGGCGATCAAGGGTCTCTCGGAAGCGGAGCGAGCCGATCTGACTCCGCGAGTGGCGGAGCTGCTGGCGCGATAGGCAGACCTTTGAGCGCCGATTCGGCTACAATGCTTGCCACCGCCTTCTCCGTGGCCTATGGGTCCAGATGCAAAGGGGCTTTTTGAGATGACAACCAACGACACCGCCGCAGCCGAGCGCATCGCGCAGATTCGCGCCGAGATCGACGAGATCGACGGCCAGCTTGTGGAGCTGCTCAACAAGCGCGCCGAGTGCTCACTGGAGATCCGCCATCTCAAGCCCGTCGTACACTGGGGCTTGTACGACCCGGCGCGCGAGGAGGAGATTTTCGTCAACCTCGCGAAGCACAACAAGGGCCCGCTGTTCGCCGACAATCTCCGCGAGATCTACTCGGCGATTCTGCATGTGATGAAGGAGCTGCGAGGATGAGCGGGCAAAACGCGCCGGCCATCGGCGCAGTCACGCGCGACAACAACACGTGCACCATCATTGCTGGGCCCTGCTCGGTGGAGACTCGCGAGCAGATGCACGAGGTCGCGGCGTGCCTGTCCGAGCTCGGCATCAAGGTCATGCGCGGCGGTGCCTACAAGCCGCGAACGTCGCCATTCTCGTTCCAAGGCCTCGAGGAGAAGGGGCTCGAACTCCTCCGCGAAGCCGCCGACGAGTACGGCCTGCTCGTGGTCACCGAAGTCACCGACTCAGCCCACGCCGAGCTCATCGCCGAGTACTCCGACATGATCCAGATCGGCACGCGCAACATGGCCAACTTCAGCCTCCTGAAGAAGGTCGGCCAGGTCACCGCCGAGAGCGGCAAGCCTGTCGTCTTCAAGCGCGGCATGGCCGCCACGATCGAGGAGTGGCTGCAGGCCACCAACTACATCACCATGTCCGGTAACGAGAACGTGATACTGTGCGAGCGAGGCATCCGCACGTTTGAAACGGCGTACCGCTTCACACTCGATATCACGGCCGTGCCGGTCGTCCAGAGTCTCTCGCTGCTGCCCATAATCGTCGACGTTTCACACCCGGCCGGCCGAGCGGACCTCGTGCCTGCTATCTCGCGTGCCGCGGTGGCGGTGGGCGCGGACGGCATCATGGTCGAGGTGCACCCGGACCCTCGCGGAGCGCTGTGCGACGGTCCGCAGTCGCTCGACCTCGAGGGGATACGCGCCCTGGTCGCAGACCTGCGAGGCGTGGCGGCTTCGGTGGGGAAGACGCTGGCGTAGGACGCACCGAATTCGGTGTATACTCCGAGTAGAGAATAGAGTTCTCCACTAGGAGGTGGCAAGATGGCTAAGATCAATATCTCGCTTCCGCAAGAGCTGCTCGATGAGATCGATTCTGAAGCGGACGTGTTGTGCATCACACGGAGTGGGCTGATACAAGAGGCGTCGGTTCGGTACATCACGGCAGCTCGAACAGATCGCGAAGCCGAGATCAAGCGCCTGCGCATTGAATCCGCCGCTAAGCGGATGAAGCAGATTGGCACGCGTTTGGGACTGGCTGGTGTAGACCCGGTTGCACTGATCGCCGAGGCGCGAGCTGCCGAGGAGACCCGCCATGAAGGCTGACGCGTCGCTGATCGTGGTTGATGCGAGCATCGCCGTGAAGTGGTTTGTGACCGCGAACGAAGACGGTGTACCCGAAGCGGACAAGCTGCTCGCCGCGCATGCTGCGGGGGAGGTGCAGCTTGTCGCCCCGACGTTGCTCGTGCATGAACTGTGCAACGTGTTTGCTCGGCGGAATCGGGAGGTGCCCGACTTGGCTGACGCCATGGGCACGTTTCTTGACGCCGGCGTGACGCTTCTTGGGCCCGATCGTGAGCAGGTCCTGTTGGCAGCGGAGCTGGTCGAAAACGGTATCTCCGCTTTTGACGCCGCCTATGTCGCGCTTGCGCAGGTTCTTGGTTGCAGGCTGGAAACGGCTGACCGAGCGCTCGCGAAGCGGGTTGCGCTTCTGACGATGAAGAAGATCGCCGCAGGGCCTGTGCTCGATTCGCGGCCATCACGGGACATTCTTCGGGAGATCCGCGAGACGAACGACAGCAGGCCGATCTGAGATGATCTCACAAGAAGTCCGACTCCCCAGCCGATAGCGCCTCCCGGGGCCTCTCGGCATGGTAAACTACCCGTCCCATGAATATCGATCTCTCCACACTCAATCCCGCGCAGCGTCAAGCCGTGCTGACCACCGAAGGCCCGCTCCTCGTTCTCGCGGGGGCCGGCAGCGGTAAGACGCGCGTACTCACGTTTCGCATAGCACACCTCGTCGGCGATCTGGGCGCTAGTTCCGGCGAGATCTTGGCAATCACGTTCACCAACAAGGCCGCCGCCGAGATGCGGGGGCGTCTCGGCGAACTCGTCGGGCCCCGCGTGCGCGACATGTGGGTGCTCACCTTCCACGCGATGTGCGTGCGCATGCTGCGATCCTACGGCGAGCTACTCGGCTTCACCCGCAACTTCACCATCTACGACGCCGACGACTCCAAGCGCCTCATCAAAGAGGTCATGCGCGAGTTCGATATCGACGAGAAGCAGTATCCGATCAACGGAATCGCCAACAGGATCTCGGCGGCCAAGAACGAGCTCATGACGGCGAGCGCGTTTGCGGCGAAGGCGGCCATGCCGCTTGACCGCAAAGCTGCGCAGGTCTTCGAACGCTACCAACAGCGCCTGCTCACCTCCAACGCGATGGACTTCGACGATCTGCTGCGCAACGCCTACCGGTTGCTTTCCGAGCACCCGCATGTGCTGAGCGTGTATCAGAACCGCTTCCGCTACATCTCGGTGGACGAGTACCAGGACACCAACCACGCGCAGTACCAGATCACCAACATGCTGGCGGCCGGCCACGGCAACCTCATGGTCGTCGGCGACGACGACCAGTCGATCTACTCTTGGCGTGGGGCGGACCTGCGAAACATCCTCGAGTTCGAACGCGACTATCCTGTGGCCGCGGTGGTCAAACTCGAGCAGAACTATCGCTCGACCGCCCGCATCCTCGCGGCCGCAAATGCCGTTGTCGCGAACAATCCCAACCGCAAGGTCAAGACGCTCTTCACCGCCAACGCCGAGGGCGAGAAGATCTCGAGCTACCTCGCGACCGACGAGCGCGACGAAGCGCGTTTCATCGCGGGCGAGATCGAGCGGCTTGTCCGCACCATGTACCGCCACTACACCGACATCGCCGTGTTCTACCGCACCAACGCGCAGTCCCGCGTGCTGGAAGACGCGCTCATGAAGGCCGGCGTGCCGTACCGAATCGTCGGCGGCACGCGCTTCTTCGACCGCGCCGAGATCCGCGACGTGATGGCGTACCTCAAGGCCGTCGTGAACCCCGCCGATGATATCTCGCTCAAGCGAATCATCAACACACCCAAGCGCAACATCGGCTCAACGACGGTCGAGCGCGTGGAGTCTGCTGCGCATGAGGCCGGCGTCGGCTTCGAGACGGCGCTTCGCTCGGCCGCCGATGACGACACTCACCGCTCGGGCGCCCGCACCGCGATCGCGCAGTTCACGGAGCTGCTCGACGAGCTGCGCTCGATGCAGGGCGACCTGCGTCAGCTCGTCGAGATGATCGTGGCCCGCTCGGGCATGCTCGACGCCTACGAGGCCGAGCGCACCGACGAGGGAATGAAGCGCGCCGAGAACGTCCGCGAGTTCTTCACCGTCGTCGCCGAGTTCGCCGAGAACCACGATACGCCCGATCTTCCCGCATTCATGGAATGGCTCGCGCTTCGCACCGATCTTGATTCGATCGCTGAGGGCGACGACTTCGTCACGCTCATGACCGTGCACACGGCGAAAGGCCTCGAGTATCCGGTCGTGTTCGTCGTCGGGCTTGAGGAGTCGATCTTCCCGCACGCGAACTCCATGTTCGATCCTTCCGGTCTTGAGGAGGAGCGCCGCCTCGCCTACGTCGCGATCACGCGCGCCCGCGAACGGCTCTACCTGACGCACGCGAACTCGCGCTCGATCTACGGCACCACCCAGCACAACCCCACGAGCCGCTTCGTGAGCGAGATTCCCGCCGAGCACCTTCTGGCTTGCGGTGTGGGCTCTGACGGTGTGTCAGGCGGCGGATGGGAGAAGCGCGGCGACAGGCGCGGAACGCTCGGTCATGGCACGGGTGCCGGCGCCAGTGGCGGCCGCGTGTTCGGCTCCGGCGCGCCGGCGGGCCCGGTCTCACGTGCGCCCAAGGAATCCGCCGAGACGTTTTGTCCAGGTGACATCGTCGATCATAAGGCGTTCGGGCGCGGGCGGGTGCTGTCGGTCAACGGCGACGCGCTCGAGATCAGATTCGACCGCACCGGAGAGACGAAGAAGCTGCTGGTCGGGTACGCTCCAATAGTCAAGCTCAAGCCTTAAGTCCGCGAGCGCGGCGCAGGAGGAAACATGGGCCAGATCCTCGTCTTCGGCCACAGGAATCCCGATAACGACAGCATCTGCTCGGCTGTCGCATACGCGCACCTCAAGAACGTCACCGACGCGTGCGACGTCTATCTGCCGGTGCGGCTCGGGCCGCTGCCCAAGGAGACCCGCTGGGTGTTCGAGCGCTTCGGTCTTGATGCGCCCGCCGAACTCGAGCACGTTCGAACCCGCGTTCGCGATGTCATGACGCCCGAACCGATCACGATTCGCCCCGAGGACCCGATGCTTGCGGCCGGCCGCATCATGCGGCAGCACGGCGTGCGTGGCGTACCGGTGGTCGACGTCGATGGCCGTGCGGTGGGCTTCGTGGGCGAACGCGTGCTCGCCGAACACTACCTCGACGAAACGGTGATCGCAGGGTTCCAGCGCATGCCGGTAAGCGTGGAGCAGCTTGTGCTCGCACTCGACGGCGAGCTTCTGTGCGGCGACGCGGGAGCCGAGATCAGCGGCGACGTCATCGTGGGTGCCGCCGAGCCCTCAACGATGGCTGCGCGCATCCGTCCGGGCGACACGCTCATCGTGGGCGACCGCCTTCGCACTCAGCCGATGGCGCTGGCAGCAGGTGCGGCGTGCCTGATCTCGACCGGCGGCTTCCGCCCTGCCGACGACGTCATTGAACTCGCGCGCGCCAAGGGCGCCGCCGTTGTCGTCACCTCGCGCGACACGTACTCGGCTGCGCGCCTGGTTTCGCTTGCGCATGCGGTCGGCGACCTGATGGACACCGACGTGCTCACGGTCGGCCCCGAGGCACTGCTTGCCGAGGCGGCGGAGGACCTCCTCGCCAGCTCTCAGCGCGAGGCCGTGGTGAGCGGGGAGGATGGCCGGGTCGTGGGCATTCTCACACGTACCGATGTCGCGCGCGGGACGCGGCGGCGCGTCGTGCTTGTCGACCACAACGAGGTCGCGCAGTCTGCGCTGGGGATCGAAGACGCGACCGTGGTCGAGATCGTCGATCATCACCGCGTGGGGGACATTCAGAGCGCGAGCCCGATTCTGTTCCTCAACATGCCAGTCGGTTCGACGGCCACGATCGTGGCGGCGCGCTTCCGAGAGCTCGGCGTGGAGATTCCGGCCGCGATCGCGGGGATCCTGCTCTCGGCTATATTGACGGACACCGTGCTCCTGAAGTCGCCGACCACCACCGACACCGATCGCCGCATCGCCACTGAACTCGCGAGCACCGTGGGAGTGGACCCGATCGAGTTTGGGATGGAGCTTCTGCGCTCGCGACGGGTCGGCGAGGTGTTCTCGGCGGAGGGTGTGGTTCGCGCGGACGCGAAAGAGTTCCGCGTGGGCAAGGGGACGCTCCTGGTCTCGCAGTATGAGACCGTCGACGCGAACGCCGTCATGGAGCACGCCGACGAGCTGCGCGCGACGATGGAGACCCTGCGCGAGGCGCGCGGGTACTCGGCGGTCGTGCTGCTGGTGACCGACATCATGCGCGAGGGGAGCGAAGTTCTCGCAGTCGGTGCGACGCGCGGGATCGAGCGCGCGCTGGGGATCTCGCTCGTAGGTGGCTCGGCGTGGATGCCGGGCGTGCTTTCGCGCAAGAAGCAGATCGCCGCGCGTCTCCTCGAAGCGGCGGACGCGTAGGTGGCCCGGGCGAGAACGCGCACGCGCCGCATCTGGCCGCTTCTGGCGGGGGTGGCTGTGGCCGCCCTGTGCCTCGCAGCATTCTTCGAACTCGCCGAGGACTTCCGGATCTCCTCGGCGATCGCGAAGTTTGACAGCAGCGTCACAGCAGCTGTGCACGCCTGGCGCACGCCCGAACTGACGCGCGTATTTATGCTCGTGACTTCGATTGCGAATGGCGCCACGATGTGGCTGCTGGTCGCTGTGGTCTCGCTGGGGCTCTACGCGTTCAGACACCGTGCCGAGGCGATCGCGCTTGCCGGGACGGTCGGGGCGGGAGCGCTCCTCGGGGCACTGGCGAAGAACCTGTACGTGCGGACGCGGCCTCCATCCGGCAATGCCCTGATCGCGTTGCCGACGTCGTACTCGTTCCCGTCCGGTCATGCGCTGGCATCACTGCTGTTCTTCGGCATGTTCGGGGTGCTCGTGGGTTATGCGGTCAAGTGCGGATGGCCCCGGGTACTGACTGCTGTGGTCGCCGCAGTCGTGATCGTGCTGGTGGGGCTTTCGCGGGTCTACCTCGGCGTCCATTGGCCCAGCGATGTGATCGCGTCGTGGCTGTTCGGCGGGGCGTGGTTGTCGTTGTGCGCGGGGGCGTATGCGAGTTGGCGGCGCAGGCGCTAGGGACAAACTGTTCCTAGCGCCACTACAGGCAGGCCATCTCCCATTCAAGCTTTCGTTCCTGTTGGCTGGATTCTATTCCCATGAACCATGCCTCATAGGCTACTGGTCAGCAGCTCACTCATTGATTGTGATGGATTCCACAAGTTGAATCATCGCTTCGCGCGTGTGTATGCCAAGCTTCTGGTAGATGTGGCTCATGTGGGTCTTCGTGGTGTTGTAGGAGATATATGTGCTGCTCGCTATCGATTTTGCGCTCTTCCCCCTGACCAAGTACCGCAGCACTTCCTCCTCGCGTGTCGAGAGTGCGTACTGTATCGCTGCGCCATGGCATTGGCGGGAAATGCTGTCTATCATGGTCATTCCCGGCTCGGCAGGGATCCGAAATATGTTGTACTTCTCTCCGGACTTGGCCACGGGCAAGAAGCGTTCACTCTCTACCGAGGACTTCCTCAGTTCGCGACATAGGCATAGAGCGAGGCACACAGCCGCGTAAAGTAACCCTACTACCGCCGTAGTAGAGGTGCTCCCCGCCATGTTCCCAAAGACGATTCCTAAGATGCAGCCGATATTTGAGGCGATGATCCCTAGTGCGAAGACTTGCGTCGGAAGATGTCTGCCCGGGTTTGCCGCATCTACCTCGGAATAGAGATAGACCATGAGCAGGAAGCAACCGGCAAAAGTGAAGAAATGGGCGATCGAGGCGTCTTGGGATACGAAGAAGGGCATTGCCAGACACGCAATCACCACAACGGGGAAGAACAGACGTGGGAGAGTCTTGCTCGGCAGCCTCTGCAGCAGAAACAGGTCGACTGCAGCTACGCCCACAATCGTCAATACGGCACTCGATATTATCAGGGTCCAGGGCAACCGCGCACTTGCCGCCGGGAAACCGGTCCGGAAGACTCCTTGTGCGAATGACAAGGAAAGGCAGCAGAGCAGCAACATTGCCAGATGTGTTCCCTGCTCTCTTGCCAGGGCCGTTCCCCTCTGAGAGGCTGTCACAGTCACTCTCTCCTGTTTCAGGACGGACCCGGCCTTCGACGAGGAGTCGAAGGAATAGAGGAAGAACAAGGCCGAACAGATCGGGGCCAGCGTGCAGATTATCAAGGCCACGACAAACGGAAGCGAGACGACGAGCAGATAGAACATGGTATCCAATGCCATGGCCAGAGCGAACAAGCTGCGTTGGATCCGTTTTGATGCCAAATCCTCGGAACACTCCCGCCAGCAGAGCGCAAGCGGTCCTGCTCCAATACCAGTGAGCACACATCCAGGAATCATGAACTGGAGATACCCATCGACATTCAACGCAATAGAAACCAATGCGATACCCGCTGCTGTCACACATGCTGACGCTACTACTATGGGGATTCTCTGGACTAGGGGACCTATCCGTCTGACGAGAAAATATGCCAGTGCCAGGGAGACCGCATTCGCGACCAGAGTCACCAGCCATGCGTTCATTCCATGGTAGGGCGAATCGCCATACCACACTAGGAAGCTGAAGACCCCTGCGATCAACCAGAGCAGATAGAAAGAGATCCCAAGCAGAAGCAGGACGACTCTCAGAATCTGAGGCATTCCGTGCTCATTCACGACGAGTCACTTCCCAAGGACAGTCGTTTGGCAATACGAACCCCCGAAGCGAAAGAGAGCCATCCCATGAGGCTCACAGTCAGTTGGCATCATAACACTAGGAGATCGAGTCACGAGAACCGCACGCCGGTGCTTCGGTGAGGTGGATGCAGCGACGGAGACAAGCCCAAAGGCGGGGAGCGGTGCCCCTTGGCCTTCCTGAAGTCGAAAGAGCCTCAGGGGCGGCACATCCCAGTCGTGCTTGGCTTTTCCTTCCATGCCGCACGGCTAGTCAGTTGAGGCTTTCTGCCGAGACTCCACTCGGTGCGTATGCAAAGGGTCTACTTACCGACTATCACACGCCACGGGTGATGCGAATACAAGAAGCCGCACATGGATTCATCCGCGGCGAGTGATACCGCCGTTTTGCCTCCCCTTCTAGACTCGTTATGAGGGAAAGAAGACACTGAGCTCTAAGGGAGGAAGGGATTTCAATGATTACTGTTTCAGAACAAGGTCCAAGGACGCTGACGAGAAGGGCATTTCTAAAAGGCGCAGCGTTGACCTCTATGGCCATGGGAGTCGCTGCGGCAGGGTGCACTTCTCAAAGTCAGGGAGCGCAGGATACTGGGACTGCAAAAGGAACTAAATACACCACCTATGAGAACTCCGCAAAGATAGGAATCGTACAGAACACGTCTGTTCAAGAAACGTTCGACTTCGTGGTTGTGGGGGCGGGTTTGACTGGTCTCACGGCCTCGATGATCGCAGCAGAACAGATGCCGAAGGCGAAGATACTCTTGCTCGAGAAGCTTTCCGCTACTGGCGGGAACAGCAATTTTGCGGAGATCAACGCGCCGGCTCGTGCAACAACCTATGCGGCCGCTAGGCAGAAGGCTCTTGACATGTTCAAGGCTAGCACGTATCTGAAGGATCCGGCACTGTTGGTCAATCTGTACCTCGATGCAGCCAAGAACTCGGCATGGCTCTTCACCAAACACGGCGTTCTTCTCGACGAAACCCATATGTACTATGAGACTCGCAACGGTGCCAAATCGATGGCGAAACTCACCAGCCAGATCAAGTCCGACTCAGCCTACGCTAATGTCGAAATTCGCTTGAACACCCGAGCGACCGCACTTCTGTTGGCCAGTGATCACAAGTGCACTGGCGTGCAAGCTCTCGACGTTGTCTCTGGCGCGTACAAGAACATCAACGCAAAAGCTGTCCTGTTGGCCACGGCCGGCATGGGAACCAACTTGGACCTGCTCTCATACTACACGGGCGAAGATGTGCAGCAGAAGTGCCTCGGGCTCGGTGCCGGTCAGGATGGCGACGGTCATCTTATGGTTGAGCAGACCGCTCATGGCATGTGCAAGGGCGTTTATCCCACGGGCATGTTCCACAATGTGAAGGGATTTTCTTTTTCCTCGCCGCTAGGAGTCGCCGTGGCCCTGCAGCCAACGAACGTCTGGGTGAATCAGCGTGGTGAGCGATTTGTGAATGAAGAGGCGACTTCTGTGTATCCCTTCATCCCGGCTGGCAAAGCCATCGAGACAGAAGGCTATTGCTTCTCGATATTCGGACAGAATCTGAAGAAGTACTTCGAGACAAAGGGGTCAGACGCGCTCTGGTACTACTACTACAAGACACCTACCAGTCTCGACAGTGATCTGGCGAAGTACAAGGACAATAAATACGTCTTCACTGCGCCAACTCTTGAGGGGCTTGCGCAAGCGATGGGAGTGCCTAGTGATACGTTCGTGAACACTATCAAGGCCTATGAAGCGAACGTGACAGCTGGTACCGGCGACTCTGTTCTCGGCAAGACCGCAAAATACATGGTTTCTCTCGGTGACGGCCCCTACTACGGATTCAGGATCTTCTCCGGCATTATTCAGACCAACGGAGGAATCCGTATCGACGAGTCCTGCCGTGTCTGTGATCCGTTCTTCACCCCCATCGAAGGCTTGTACGCTGGAGGCATCAGCGTCCACGGTTTCAACGTTGAGGTATACAGCACCGGCACATCTCAGGCCGTGGCTCTATGGAGCGGAAGCGTGGCCGCTCGTCATGCCGTAGCAAACCTTCTCGGTGGGACGGTTGCCAAAAACTGGTATGGCGACAAGGAATACGATGGGCCTCTGGCCGATCGTACTACCGCGAATCCCCTCAAACAACTGCTCGGAAATGAGCCTAAATAGCTGACGTCGCATGGCAAGCAGACTGTTAGAATCGCCACTCCGTGAATGCCACAGGAAGTGAGTCGTAGATGTCAGACACCGAAGCCCTAATGGGCTCCGTGAAGTTCAAGAAGTCCCGAAAGAGACTCTGGATCACGCTGGGCATCATTATCATAGTAGTCGTTGCCCTTGTCGGCGGGTTCTTCTACCTTCACAGCAAGCCGAGCTTCTGCAACGCCATATGCCATTCACCGATGAACGCGTATGTGAATGGCTATTACGGCAATGACGGCAAGCTCCTTATCACCGCGCATGCAGACAATGGGGTCTCATGTCTCGACTGCCACGAACCCGCGCTTTCGGAGCAACTTGCCGAGGCCGGCAAGTGGGTGACCGGCAACTTCAACGATCCGCTTGAGGGGCGCAAGTTTGCCACCCCTAAATTCTGTCTTCAGGAAGGTTGCCACAACTATGATGACGTCACAAAGGCCACTGGAGACTACGGCGGCGGTGAGAATGCCAACCCCCACAGTTCGCACCAAGGGGTGATGAACTGCTACGAATGCCACAGTATGCACGGCACTTCGACTCTCTTCTGCAACAGCTGTCACAGCTGGGAACTCCCAGAGGGTTGGAAGAATCCGGACAACTGAGAGTCGGTTCTCGATCGATAGAGCAGTGAGGCAGCGGTTCGGGCTTCTGGGCCGCTGCTCTTCTCTTGCCTTGCAGCATATTCGGGCACCGGTCGGCTATGCGGTCAAGCGCGGATAGCCTCGCGTGCTGAAGCGTTGGCTGTAACGGTCGTGATCGCGCTAGGGCGTATGTGAGCTGGCGGCGCAGGTAGGATCGCTCCTACTTGACCACTACGACCCTGGTTCCCACGGCCGCCCAGCTGTACACCAGTTTTGCATTGTCGTACGCGATCCTCACGCAGCCATGCGAAACCGGCTGGCCCAGCCCGCCGACGGAGACTCCTGCAGCATCGATCGGAACCGAGTGGAAGCCGATGTTGTTGCCCTTCTCCGATTTGGCGAAGATCGTGAAGTAGTAGAACCGCAGGTCAGCTTCGTATGAGGCCTGCTGGTGATCGGACACGCTGTATGTTCCGGGTACCGGGTAGTACTCGCCCGTCGAGCAGAGGTAGGTAGCGACCTCGTTGCCGTCCTCGGCGAAGAGCGTGATCTCCTGGCGGCTCCGGTAGACGACGATCGTCCGCTTACCGTCGGTTTTGTACGTCGCAGCGGGTTTGGGGGTCTCGGCCGGCGGCGTCGCGACAGGCGGGGTTGAAGCCGGCACGGATGCCGTGGCCACCGCCGATGCCGGGGATGACGTTGCTGCGACGGAGGCTGAAGCCGCACTGCTGTCCGCCGAAGTGTTCTCGGCGCGTGCCGGCGAGACTAGGTGAACCACGCCAGCGATCGCGCCCACGACAACAAGCACGCCGACAACGGCGATAGCGCTTGCGATCCACCTGTCGCGGCGTGCGCGCCTGCGTCGCCGCATCGCGCGTTCTTCCGCTCTGTTGTCTCTCAGGTCATCCTGCACGGTACTCGCATCCTCCAAAACGCCCGCTAGGCATCCTAGCAGGTGGCATGGGTTTGAGCCACGCGCTCTTCGAACTCAAAGCTGCCTACTGTGCTCTCGGCAGCGTCACGGTGAACGTCGTGCCCACGCCGACCTCGGAGCTCACGGTGACGGAGCCTCCGCTTCTCTCGGCGACATGACGCACGAGCGCGAGGCCCAGGCCGGTGCCGCCGCTCTCCCGGCTGCGAGCACGGTCAATGCGGTAGAAGCGCTCGAAGATGCGGGGGAGGTGTTCGGATTCGATGCCGGGGCCGGTGTCGGTCACGAGCAGGCGAACCTCGGAAGGGGTTGCCTCAACCGAGACTCGTACGGAACCCTCGGCGGTGTAGGCGATCGCGTTGTCGATCAGGTTGTCGAGAACTATGGCTACATCCGTGGGCTCGGCGGCAGCGGCGAATACGTCGATGCCGCGCACCGCCGAGAGGTCCGCGCTGAGCGTGAGGCCCTTGCGGCCGGCGGCCGTGCGGTGCCCGACAAGAGCGTTGTCGAGAGCCTGCCTGACGTCAGTCACCGCATCAGGCGAGGGGATCGACTCAAGACGGGAGAGGTCGAGCAGGTCGCCCACGAGGCGCTTCAGGCGCGCGGCTTCGGCCTCGATCTGGCGCGTGAAGGCGAACGACTGCTCGGCGTCGCCGTCCTCGGCAGCGGTCTCGGCGGATTCGGCCAGCAACTGAATGCCGGCAACCGGCGTCTTGAGCTCGTGGCTCGCGTTGGCGACGAAATCGCGGCGCATGCGGTCGAGCCTGGCGCGCTCGGTGATGTCGGTGACGACCACGAGAGTGCGTCCGTTCTCGGCGGCGTCGAGCGGGACGACGAGGAGGCGCAGCGTCCTCCCAAACGGATCCGGATCGAGGTCGACGGCGACGTGCCGCCGCTCGCCGAGCGGGCCGAGAATGGCGGCCACCAGCGACTCGGGGAGTCCGGACCGGGCGAGCGGCACCTCTCGCCGATCGCCCGTGGCCGCGCGAAAGATCCGGCCGGCAGCCCGGTTCGCGTAGTGGATAGCGGTGCCGTCCAACAGGAAGACGGCGTCGGTGAGGCCGTCGAGGGCTGCGCGCAGCGTCTTCTGCTCGCCTTCAAGGGCATCGATCCGGTCGCGCATCTGATGCTGAAGCGTCTCGAGCGCGTCTGCGAGCGCCTTGAGGTCGGCCGGCACCTCCGGCACCCGCGAGTGCAGGTCGCCTGAGGCCATGCGCTTCGCGATCGCCGAGAGGTCGCGGATCGGGAGCGCGGCAGCACCGCTCGCCCAGGTCGCGATTCCTGCCACGATCGCCAAGGCGGCAAGCAGCAGCCCCAAGCCGATACTTCTGGACGTGTTCGCAATCTGCTCAACGTCGGTGAGAGGCCGAGAAATGCGCAGAGCCGCCGGCTTTCCGGCGATGGTTGCCGGTACCGCGACGTAGATCTCCCGTTTGTCCTCCGTGCTTGAAACGCGCCTTGAGATGCCGACCTCGCCTTTGAGCGCCGCCGCTATCTCGGGGCGTGACAGGTGGTTCTCCATAGTCGAGGCGTCGTTGTTGGTGTCGGCGAGCACCGTTCCGTCCGCCGAGACAACAGTGAGCCGAAGGTCGGAATTGGCGACGAGGCGCTTGGCGACATCGCCGATCGGCTCCGTTGACGCGTTGGCGTAGAGTGCTGCGGCGCGTGCTGTCTGCGTGAGGTTGCGTTCCTCCTGGTTGACGACTGCGGTGTTCAGTGGGCCGTACATTGACCAGATCCAAGCTGCGGCAAGAACAGTTGCGACCAGAATGTAGCCGAGGACCAATCGGGCACGGTACGAACCCCGCATGTACTCGGGGCGTTTCATCTGCGCACCCCGCCGTTCGGCTCAAGGTCGGACTTGAGGATCGGTTCGAAGCGGTACCCCATTCCGTGAACCGTGTGGATGTAGATGTAGTCCGACGGGTCCTCAATGGCCTGCCTCAAGCGTCTCACGTGAACGTCGATGGTTCTGGAAGAGGCGAGATGCTCGTAGCCCCACACTTCCTCGGCAAGGAACTGGCGCGTGGAGAGCTGGCCGGGACGCTGCGCCAGTGCGAGCAGAAGCTGGAACTCTTTCAGGCGCAGGCGAGGTTGAGTGCCGCGCACCGAAACCCGGAAACTCTTTGGGTCGATCGTGAGGTCGCCCACTTCGATGAGCCGATCGCCGGCGAGGGCCTCCTTGGCACGAACCCGCCTCAGATTGGCGCGGACGCGGGCAAGGAGCTCCTCGGTCGAGAAGGGTTTGGTTATGTAGTCGTCGGCGCCGACGTCTAGGCCGCGCACCTTGTCACGCTCGGTGTCGAGCGCTGTCACCATGATGATGGCGGTCTCTTTGTCGGTTCGCCGGAGACGCTCAGCGATTTCATAGCCGTCCATACCCGGCAACATGAGATCCAGAAGAATCAAGTCGGGCTGGATGCGCGCGGCAGCTTCCAGGGCCTCGCCGCCGTCGCTGACCGCATGGACGGTGAACCCTGCACGTTTCAGGGAGTACTGAACTGTCTGACGAATGATCGGATCGTCTTCGACAACGAGCAAGGTTGCCACGTTTCCTCCTGCTTACTCGCGGGAACACATGTCTCGCGAGCATCATGCCATGCGAGAGTCTCGTACGCAGTGCAATTCACATTTGTTTTACATATATGTTCCGGAGTTAACGACGATGCAACCAACTCCAGGAGGCTTCCTCTTAGCATGCTCGTAGCGGGCTCGGAAAAGAGCGTGCGAATGATGTACACACACAAGGAGGAGATGCTGGTGAAACTCAGGAAGTGGTTGATGATATCGCTTGCGGCGATGCTCGCAACCGGTGCCCTCGCGGCAGGCGGTTGTAGTTCGAAGAGCACAAGTACAGACACGAACACGTCGGGATCGACTAAGTCGACATTGTCCGGCACGATCAAGATCTCAGGCTCCGACACGATGGTGAATATGGCACAGGCCTGGGCCGAGAAGTTCAACACCGAGAACCCGGGTGTCGTGCTGACGGTCGCGGGCGGCGGCTCCGGCGTTGGTATAGCGGCGTTCTTGAACAAGACAGTCGACTTCGCCAACGCTTCGCGTAAGCTCAAAGATGCCGAGAAGTCCCAGGCGACGACGGCCGGTCTCAACGCGGTCACCACGGTTGTTGCGAAAGATGCTGTCACGATCATCGTGAACTCGGCGAACACGATGAAGGACATCACGAAGGAGCAGCTGGGCAAGATCTACCGCGGTGAGATCACCAACTGGAAGGACGTCGGCGGCAAGGACGCGACGATCGTCCTTCTCGGCAGGGACTCGTCTTCGGGCACGTACTCTTTCATCCAGGACGAGATCATCGGCAGCGGCAAGACCTACGCAAAATCGATGCGCAACCTCCAGTCCAACCAGGCGATTGTTGACGAGGTCAGCAAGAACGCCGATGCGATCGGTTACGTGGGCCTCGGCTACGACAACTCCTCAATCAAGGTTCTGACCTGCGCGGGAGTGACTGCCTCAGTAGACACGGTGCTCAACGGCACCTATCCGCTGAGTCGTGACCTGAACATGATCAGCAACGGTCAGCCGACGGGCGTCATGAAGGCATACATCGATTGGATCCTCGGCACCGAGGGCCAGAAGATCGTTGCCGAGCAAGGTTTCGTGCCCCTGAAGAAGTAGCTCTCCGGCCCTAAAAGGAAAATGACATGACTGTACCGTCTTCACAGAAGACGGCGCGCAAGGGCCGCCCGGCCTTCAACCGGGCGGCCGATGCGATCGCCAGGCGTTCAATATGGGTGTGTGGGTGGGTGGCCATTGCGGTTCTCGTGGCCATCTTTGTATTTCTCGCATGGAACGCAACGCAGGCCCTCCGGGATGTGGGTTTGTGGAAGATGCTCTCGGGCACGGACTGGTATCCAACGATTGAGCCTGCCAGGTATGGCTTCCTGCCGTCGATAGTGGGCTCGCTGTGGGTGACCGGCATCGCGCTTCTGCTCGCAGTTCCGATCGGCATTGCGGGCTCGATCTATCTGTCCGAGTTCGCCACGGGTTGGGTCAAGGAGGTCACAAAGTCGGTCGTGGAGTTCATGGTCGCCGTTCCGTCGGTCGTGTTGGGACTGCTCGGGCTGGCGTATCTGGCCCCGCTGCTGGCTACGACGTTCCATGTTAGCTCGGGGCTCATGGCGCTGACGGCCGGCCTCGTCGTGGGAATCATGTCGCTGCCCACCATCATCTCGATTTCCGAGGACGCGCTGCACAGCGTACCCAAGGACCTGCGGCAGGGGTCGCTCGCTCTGGGCAACACAAGGTGGCAGACGATCTACAAGGTTGTCGTTCCCTCGGCGTCCTCGGGTATCTTCGCGGCGGTGATGCTGGGCTTGGGCCGGGCCATCGGCGAGACAATGGTCGTGCTCATGCTTGCCGGGAACTCCGGCCTCATCATCTCTTCACCGCTTGAGGCAGCGCGCACGCTCACGGGGACGATTGCTCAGGAGATGGGTGAGGTCGTGAGTGGGGGAGAGCACTACTCAGTGCTGTTCACGATGGGTCTGGTGCTGTTCGTCATCACGTTCCTGATCAACCTTGCCGCCGACATGGTGCTCGAGCGTCAGCGTAAGAGGTGGCGTCGATGAGCACGTCTGCTATGAAGAAGTCGCGGGTCAAGCGCGCCCGTGCGTTCGAGACGACCGCCAAGATCATCACCGGCGCGTGCCTCCTCTTCGCGGTGGTGGCGACGATCGGCGTCATCGGCGCCATCGTCTACCGCGGGGCGCCTTCGATCACGGCCGAGTTTCTCTCGGCGATGCCCAAGAGCAACATGCGCGCAGGCGGTATTTGGCCGGCAATTTACGGCACGCTCGCCCTTACCTTCGGGACCGCACTATTCGCGTTGCCGCTGGGCGTCGGAGCAGGCATCTACCTCTCTGAGTACGCCAAACGCGGCCTGCGCACACGCATCGTCAGGCTGTCGATTGCGAACATGGCGGGAGTTCCGTCGATCGTGTACGGGCTGTTCGGCCTGGCGCTCTTCGTCATCGTGGCGCACTTCGGCAAGTCGCTCATTGCAGGTTCGCTGACCCTTGCATGTCTCACGCTGCCGGTCGTCATCTCCGCGACTGAAGAAGCGCTCCGTCAGGTGCCTCAGGACCTTCGGCAGGCGTCGCTTGCCTTGGGTGCCACGAAACTGCGTACGGTTGCACGTGTGGTGTTGCCCGCGGCAGCACCGGGGATCGTTACCGGGTCGATCCTCGGCCTCTCTCGAGCCGCCGGGGAAACCGCGCCGATCATTCTCACGGCCGCCGCATTCTATGCCCCGCTGCCGAACTCCCCGTTCGAGCCGGTCATGGCGCTGCCGTACCACCTCTACATCATGGCCACTCAGGCCGTGAAACCCGCCCCGCACATCGTGTGGGGAACCGCCCTCGTACTCGTGGCAGGCGTGACGATCGCGGGAGTGCTCGCGGCCGCCTGGCGTTCTCGGCAAAGGAGCAAGATCAGATGGTAGAGTCCGCGAGCGGGACATTCGAACTCGTTGACGTGTCGGTGACTTACGGTAAGGAGACCGCGGTCGCGGGCGTCAGCATGCACATCGCACCCAAGAAAGTGACGGCGCTTATTGGCCCGTCGGGATGCGGCAAGTCCACGCTGCTGCGGGTGCTGAACCGCATGAACGACGAAGTGGGCAACGTGACAACGGGCGGCAAAGTGCTGCTCGACGGGGTGAACATCAACAGCCGAGACGTTGATCCTGTGGAACTCAGGATGCGCGTGGGTATGGTGTTCCAGCGGCCCAATCCTTTCCCGATGACCATCTACGACAACGTCGCCTTCGGGCCTCGGACGCAAGGGATACGCAAGCGCGCCGAGCTCGACACACTGGTAGAGGAGTCGTTGCGGCGTGCCGCCCTTTGGAATGAGGTCAAAGGTTCGCTCAAGAAGCATGCTTTCGAACTCTCCGGTGGGCAGCAACAGCGCCTCTGCATTGCACGTGCGCTGGCGACTCAACCCGAGGTCATGCTGATGGACGAGCCGGCCTCGGCACTCGACCCGATCTCGACCCAGCAGATCGAGGACACTATCGCCGAGCTCAAGCCAACCGTGACGATCGTGATCGTGACCCACAACATGCAGCAGGCAGCGCGTATTTCCGACCACACCGCCTTCATGTTGCGTGAGTCGATGGATCGGCCCGCGGAGCTGATCGAGTATGGGGACACCAAGGCGATGTTCACGACGCCGCATGACAAACGCACGGAAGCATACATCACGGGCCGCTTCGGATAGCGGTATCCTGAAAGGCGAAAGCACGGGCGTGTCGGCCGAGTGCCGGCGCGCTCCTTTTTGCTCAAGGTGGTGCGCACATGCGTACGGAGGATCGATACAAGTGCTCCTCAATGTTCTCCTCATGGTCGGCGGGCTTCTGCTCTTGGTCATCGGGGCCGAGGGCTTGGTTCGCGGAAGCACGGCCCTAGCTCTTCGCCTCGGTGTCACATCGCTGGTGATCGGCCTGACCATCGTCGCGTTCGGTACGGGCAGCCCCGAGTTCGTTCTGAGTGTCCAAGCGGCACGAGCCGGAAACGGCGGTCTGGCTTTGGGCAACATTGTTGGTTCCAACATCAGCAATATTGCGCTTGTCCTAGGAATCGCCGCTCTCGTGAAGCCAATGCGTGTGCGCTCCGAGTTGATCCTGCGCGAAGTGCCGTTGATGATTGCTGTAACGCTGGTGTTAGGGGGCATGCTCCTTGACGGAAGCCTAAGCCGTCTCGACGGGCTCCTTCTGGTTCTGGGGGCCGTCGCCTACACGGTATTCTCCTATTCTGCGGCGAAGCGCGGCGAGGGTCGTGCGATTGAGGCGGAATTCGACGAGGCACTGGTGAGTCCCAAGCGTCGTCTGAGTGTGGATCTGATACTACTTGCGACCGGGTTAGCGGCACTGCTCCTCGGGGCAAACATGCTGCTCAAGGGTGCTGTGTTCATCGCCGAGACACTTGGGATCAGTCAAGTCGTGATAGGCCTTACAATCGTTGCGATAGGTACGAGTCTGCCTGAGCTTGCGACGTCAGTCACTTCTGCCATCCGGGGCGAAGCAGATGTCGCATTCGGCAATGTCATCGGATCGAACATCCTCAACATCTTGGCGGTTCTCGGCGTGGCCGCTCTGATACGTCCGTTCGACGTGGAGGGGCTCAGGGCGACCGACCTTGCCGTCATGGTCGCAAGCGCTGTGCTGCTGCTACCGCTCATGTGGCGTGGTTCGGTGTTGAATCGGTGGGAGGGCGCGGGCTTGCTCTGCGGATACGTCGTGTACCTGTACTCGCTTCTGTCCTAACACTTCCGCCTCCGGTGGATCAGAGTTCGACTTATAGGGGGCGCACACGCGACCGTGCTATGCCTCTTGGTCGGCTCTCGGAACGCTTAGTTGGTACACTTGCAGACACAAGGGAGCAAGCCGAGTTGAAGTACGCTTGAGAGCGACGGCACCTCGGCGGAGAAGAGAGAAAGCAAGTGAGCACCACGATCCCTAGAAAATTGTCGATGCCCAAGCGTATGCCCGAGGATTTTGGGCGGTTCTTGAGCACCGAGGTTGTTGGCGCGATCGTGCTGCTGGCGGCTACGGTAATCGCTCTGGTGTTCGCGAACTCGCCGCTCCATGTGGCTTACGAGGCGTTCTGGGAGACTTCTGTCGGCATCGCGATCGGCGATCACGGCTTCTCGATGCCGCTGGTCGATCTGGTCAACGATGCACTCATGGCACTCTTCTTCTTGGTAGTCGGGCTCGAGATCAAGCGCGAGATTCTCGTTGGCGAGCTCTCTGCTCGTCGAAAGGCAGCGCTCCCGCTGCTCGCCGCCATCGGCGGTATGGCTGTCCCTGCACTTGTGTACCTAGCGCTGAACTACGGAGGGGCAGGGGAGAGCGGCTGGGGTATCCCGATGGCGACCGACATCGCGTTCGCAGTTGGGGTCATGGCGCTTCTCGGCAGCCGCGTGCCTCAGGGACTCAAGGTATTCCTCGTGTCTTTGGCGATTGTGGATGACATCGGTGCCATCCTGATCATAGCGGTTGCGTACACGGCGGATCTCTCCGTGCTATGGCTCGCCTTTGCGGTTCTGCTGCTCGTCGCGCTCGTCCTGCTGAATCGTCTCTCGGTCGATCATCCGGCACCATACCTGATCGTCGGAGTGCTCATGTGGTTCTGCGTGCTACTGAGCGGCGTTCACTCGACCATCGCAGGCGTCATGCTTGCTTTCGCGATCCCGTCCACCGCCAAGCTCGATCCCCTGTCGTTTGCTCGACAGACCCGCGAAGACTGTTCCGAGATCGAGAGCCATCACGTTCGGGGGGAGCACGTTCTTGAGAATGATCGCCAGCAAATCGTGGCTCGCCGCATCCGCCGAGCAGCACACCATACATCCGCGCCTCTGCAGCGGCTCGAATTCGCGCTGCACCCGTGGACGACGTTTCTGGTGCTCCCGCTCTTCGCGCTCGCTAACGCGGGGGTCAGATTCGTTGACGCAAGCCTTACCGATCTCTTCGCGACCCCGATCGCACTGGGCGTCACGCTCGGCCTTCTGCTCGGCAAGCCGTTCGGAATCGTGCTGGCGACGTGGCTCGCGGAACGCTTTCACCTGGTCGAGCTTCCGTCGGGCACAGGTTGGCGCCACATCATTGGTGCCGGTATCCTCGGCGGAATCGGTTTCACGATGTCGATTTTCATTAGCGGGCTGGCCTTCAGTGACGCATCCCAAGTCAATGAAGCGAAGGCCGCGATCATGATCGCTTCCGTCGTGGCCGGCTACGCGGGCTATCTGGTGCTCAGGAGTGTATGCAAGGATCGTGCACGCTAGCTGCACGGATCGACGACTCCGCATCCCGCCCCGGGCTAGGCTTTCTTTCGCACCGGCCCGGCGACGCGCCCGGTTTCGCAGCGTGTGAGTGCGACCGCATGGGCGGCCATCTCGGCAGTGTCATCGAGTTCGCCGAGGGGCTCGTTCACGCCGTAGCGGTGCGCGAGAGCGGTTGCGATGAGGTGATCCGCGAGCTTGGGATTCTTGGGCAGCACGGGCCCGTGCAGGTACGTGCCGATGGCGTTCTTGTAGATTGCACCTTCGACTGATCCGTCGCCGAGGTTGCCCGCTCCCATGAGTACGCGCCCAAGCGGAAGAGTGTCCCCGCCGACGTGGGTGAGGCCCGAGTGGTTCTCAAAGCCGACCAAGACCACGGTTTCCGGCTCCACCGCATCGCTTGGTGTGCCCAGCTTGGCTTCGATCGCGATGTTGCCGATGTAGCGCCGCCCGCCCGCCGTCGTCCTCACATTGAAGACGCCGATGCCTTCCAGCTCCGCACCCGACGCCGTCTCGTAGGTGAGGCCGAAGAGCTGCAATCCTCCGCACACGACGAGCGCAGCAGCGCCCTCATCGACAAGCGTGCGGATGAGCGCGCCGCGTGCCTTCAGGTCGCTTGCCACGTAAGACTCCGCGCTGTCCTGGCCGCCCCCCATGACGAGCAGGTCGGCGTCGTGCAGGTCCGCGTCGTCTCCGGCTCGCACCTCAAGAACCTCGACGTCGATCCCACGCCACTCGCAGCGTCGGCACAGCGTGATGATGTTGCCGATGTCGCCATAGAGATCCATGGCCTCGGGGTAGAGGTGCGCGATTTTGATCTTCCTGCGAGCGGGGATGTCAGCCGTCATGCGCGAGCCTCTTTCCAAGCCCCGAGAACCGGTCGCCGACGGGAGTCCAGGCGCCTCGCAGCTCAAGCATGGCAGTGTAGGTGGCCAGCATGTACACGCTGTGATCGTCGGACATGCGCTGGGCAAGCATGAGGATAGCCTCAGCCGGGTTCTTCTGCATCAGGATGCGGTCACCGCGCACGCCCGCGTATTTGAGCCTGAGAACAAGGTCCTCCGCGCGGCTTCCTGAAAACACGAACGATGCGCGGGACAAATCCATCGAATCAAGATCGATGTCCCAGATCCACGACACGTCGGTGCCATCGGCGAAGTTGTCGTTCAGCGCAATGCCGATTGTCTCCGCTCCGAGCAAGAGCGCCGTCGCGATTGCCTGCTCGGCGCCGATGGGGTTCTTCGCAAGCGCGATCTCGATGAGTTTGCCGTCCACATCGAGCTTCTCGGCACGGCCGAATGCGGGCTTGAATCGGGAGATCGCGGCGGCGGCCTGCTCGGCGGGCATCCCTGCGATCGTCGCGCAGGCCAGCGCCGCCAGAGCGTTGTAGACGTTATGAACCCCCGTCAGCGGAAGATCGACGCGGGTGGCGACTCCCTCGGCGACGAAGGTGAACCGCGAAGACTCGGCGGAAAGCTCGATGTCGCGCGCCACGTACTCCGGCGTCGGCCGCACGGTCGCACAGTGCGGGCATCCCCAGTCGCCCAAGTGACCGTAGTAGACGCGGGCAAACGCGAGGCTTCCACCGCACGTGGGGCAATGCGCCGTGTTGAGTCCGCGGCCCGATACGGGGCGAGCGAGCGCCGGATCGTCGATCCCGAACGTGACCACAGGCCCGCGTGCCGAACTTGCAAGCCCGGCGACAATGGGATCGTCGGCGTTCAGCAGCACCGTTGCGCCCGGAGTTGCCGAGAGACCCTCGCGGATCTTCTCCGCGGTTCCGTCGAGGTCGCCATAGCGGTCGAGCTGGTCGCGGAAGAGGTTCGTGACGCAGATAAGGCGGGGGGAGAGGTCGGGGGCAACTCGGGGCATGGTCGCTTCGTCGACCTCGAAGACGGCCAGGTCGGCCGTGATCGCACCGGTGAGCGGGTGTGCCGCGAGTGCGAGGGCCGAGGCGATGCCTTGACGCAGGTTCGAGCCGGAGTCGTTGCGCACGATCGTGCGAGGCCACTGTGCCAGCGCGTCCCCGAGCATCTTAGCGGTCGTCGTCTTGCCGTTGGTGCCCGTGAGGACGATTACGCCATCGCGCGGATCCCCTGCCATGTCGCGGATGAACGTGGGATCCAGCCGCTCGGCAATGATGCCGGAGTAGGTCATGCCGCTGCCCCGCCGCGTGACTCTCGACAGTGCGGAGACGGTCTTGGCGGCCAGAACAGCCGTTAACCTCATCGGCTTCCAGATCCCTTCGTGACGATTGTGCTAGCGACACCACGCTGCATTATCCCAGAACGGCCGAAGAGAGCCACCCGACGTTTGCCCACTCGGCGTCTTGGCTATTCAACTGTCCCGTATCGGCGGCTCCAGCCGTGTCCCACGATCGCGGAATTCAGCTGGTCGGCAAGCCTGTGACGTACGTACGGGCCTGGCGGAAGCAACTCGAAGAGTCCGGCGAGTTCCTCGTCGAGGTCCAATGCCTGTGCTCTCATGATGACGTCCAACCGGGAGACCCGCGTGCAGTCTCGGAAGAGGTTGTCGAGGAAGCGGTGCAGTATCTCGCGATCTTCTTCGGGCATGCGCGGCTTTCACGTCTTCTGTTTGTCGATGGCATCACAGTGTAGGGCGGGCGGTCAGGGTGTCAAGGATTACCGGGTACTTGCCGATACTTCGGATGTAGAAAACGGGAGCGGAACGGGGGCGGGTTCCATGGCGCACACATTCGGTAGGCCGGCGTATATCGGGGCGCGAAGAGGGGCCGTCAAAATCGGGCTCTTGGTCACCGGTCTGTTGGCGTGGGGCGTCATCGAGGTAGTGCTCACTATGCAGGGGCAGTACCTCTCCGCGTTCTTCGGCTTCCTTGTGGGCATGGCCATCCTGATTGCGCTGGCACCGCGCGTCGGCCGACTGGCCCGGGACGCCGGTCGCCACTTCAGGGAGTTGAAGCGGGCTGACGGCGGGATGCTCGTCGATCGCGAGCTTTCGACGCTGCCTCGCACGTACGCTATCTTCACCGACATGAACTGGAACCTGGGCGGCTCCGGCGCTCCCGACAGCGTGGGTCACGTCGTGGTCGGGCCGACCGGCGTCTTTGCTGTGCGCATAGAGCGCCGTCGTCAGTCAGGTCCCGCGGTTTCAAGCGGCACATCGAACATCGATTCGGCCGAACAGGTTGCGCGATCCATGCGTGAGGCCCTCGCCCATTGGTCGGGCGGCGAGCTGAGCTCGGTGCCGGTCGAGGCAATCATCGTCTACACCGCTGGTGGCGCCATCATGGAGCACCCGAGAACTTCCGACGTGCGCACCGTGCGATCGTTTGAACTCTCTCGCGCCATCATGCAGGACCGCCGCCGAGACCTGCTGACGTCAAAACAGGTGTACTGGATCAGCCGGGCGCTCTACGGGCGCATGGAGTCGCGCGACCAGATCGCCTACGGCAGTGAACTCGAAGCACTCGGCGCGCTCTCGAAGGCAGCGTGGGTCTAGAGCCAGGTCAGGACGGCGTTTTCGACGCCGGTCCGCCCCGCATCCACCACGACTGAGAACCGCTCGGCCATGTCGTCGAGTTCGGTGAGCGACTTGGGCGCGTATGCGTCCGGCGCCAGCTCGGTCACTCGCGCCAGCAGCTCGACGCCGGTCAGCTCGCGGATGCCGTCCGGCAGGATCTCGTCGTACGGGATGCCGGCCAGGGCCTTGTACACGTCTGTGCCGAACTTCGCCCAATGCGCGGTCGACACCACGAGCACGGGGTCGCGCTCGCGCAGCCGTTCAGCGATCTCCCAAGCCACAGCGGTGTGCGGGTCGAGCAGGTACTCGCTGTCGGCAAGGACGTTGCGGATCGTCTCGAGTGACTCGTCATTGTCGGCGTAATCTGCCGAGAACAGCTCGCGGATCGCGCCGAAGGTCTCGCGGTCGACTTGGAAGCGGCCGGTCTGGGCGAGCGACGCCATCCACTCGCGGATGCGTGCGGGGTCGCGGGTGATCTCGAACAGCAACCGCTCCAGGTTGCTGGAGATCAGGATGTCCATCGAGGGGCTCGGCGTTGTAACGAACTGCCGGTCCGAGATGTCGTAGACGCCGGTGGCGATGAAGTCGGCCAGCACGTTGTTCTCGTTGGATGCCACAAGTAGCCTGCCGATCGGCACGCCCATGCGCTTGGCGTAGTACGCACCGAGGATGTTTCCGAAGTTGCCCGTCGGCACGCACACATCGATGGGCCGACCCTCGACGACTCCTCCGCCGGCTACCATGTCGGCGTACGCGCTCGCGTAGTAGACGATCTGCGGCAGCAGCCTTCCCCAGTTGATAGAGTTGGCGCTGGAGAGCTTCAGCCCGTGCTCGGCGTGCAGCATCTCGGCGAAGGAGGGATCGGCGAACGCCGCCTTGACGGCCGACTGGCAGTCGTCGAAGTTGCCGCGCACGCCGAAGACGCCGACATTCTCGCCGTGCTGCGTGACCATCTGCTTGCGCTGGATGTCGCTGACACCCTCGGCGGGGTAGAAGACGATGATGCTGGTGTGAGCGCGATCGGCGAAGCCGTCGAGCGCGGCCTTGCCGGTGTCGCCCGACGTCGCTACGAGGATCAGATAGTCGTCCGCCGAGCGGCCCTGCGCGCGCTGCACTTCGATCGCCTCGGAGAAGAAGAGCGGCATACACTGCAGCGCCATGTCCTTGAACGCCGAGGTGGGGCCGTGCCACAGCTCTAGCACCCACGTGCCTGGCACGACTTCCTCGACCGGCGCGATGCGCTCGTCGTCCCATTGGGAACCGTACGCCTGCTGCATGAGCGCAGCGATACGCTCCGGCGCGACATCGACGCCGAACCGCTCGAACACATGCGCAGCGCGCTGCCAGTACGGCATCTCGGAAAGCGAGAGTATCTCGGAAAGAGAGAACGCCGGCAGCTCGTCGGGCACGTACAGCCCGCCTCCGGGCGCGATGCCCTCGACGACGACCTGGGTGAACGTCTTGGGCTCGGTGTCGAGCCCGCGGGTGTCATGGTATGTAGTCAGCTTCATGCGAGCATGATACCCGAGTGGGCGGCCGAGCGGGCGGTGCCGCTCGCCAGATCAGTTCATGTCAGCGCTCCGCACATGCAAACGTGGGCTGCCGAGATTCCCGCGCCCCCAATCCGCGCGTTCCTGTTGTACGCTTTCCCTTGTAGCCGAGGAGCTAAGGACTCTGCGCATGAAATACGTGGTCGTGATTCTGGACGGAGCGGCGGGGTGGCCGATCGAGGAGCTCGGCGGCAGGACGACACTGCAGGCCGCCTTCACTCCTCACTTGGATGCGCTGGCGCGTCGCGGGTTGCTCGGATGTGCACGGACGGTTCCCGAGAACACCGAGCCTTCGTCATCGGCTGCGTGCACGTCGATCCTGGGCTATGACCCCGTCGCCGATTGGGTCGGGCGTGGTGCGATCGAGGCGGCAAGCATGGGGATCGCACTTGCACCGGATCAGGTGGCCCTGCGTCTCAACCTCGTGACGGTCGTCGATGGCGTGATGGCGTCCTATGCGGCCGGCAACATCAGCACCGAGGAGTCGCACGCGATCGTCGCGGATCTCGCCGCCGAGCTCGATGACGACGCATTCAAGTTGTATCCGGGCGTGGCCTACCGGCACATCCTCGTGGTGACAGGCCATCCGGAACTGCTTGAGGGCACGTACACGCCGCCTCACGACATCTCCGATCGGCGAATCGAACCGTTTCTGCCGAAGGGATCGGGCACTGAACTTCTGCTCGGCTATATGGAGAGCGCACGTCCCCTCCTCGCCAAGAGTTCGGCTAACCGGCTGCGTGCCTCCCGGGGGCACCTTGCTGCCACCGACGTGTGGCCGTTCTGGCCGGGATCTGCGCCGAGGGCGTTGACGCCGTTTGCGGAACTGCGAGGCGTGCGCGCGGCGATGACCAGCGGAGTTGACCTTCTGAACGGGCTTGCGGTGCTGTTCGGCATGGATCGGCTCACCATCGCGGGAGTGACAGGCGGCTCGGACAACGACTACGCGGCCCAGGCTGCCGGCGCGCTGGACGCTCTCGGCGACTACGACCTCGTGGTCATTCACGTTGAGTCCCCGGACGAGGAGGGCCACGCCGGCGACACTGCCGGGAAAGTGGCTGCGATTGAGGCTATCGACCGCGAGGTGATTTCGCGCGTCAGAGAAGTGGCCCGGGATCGGGACGACGTTCGCGTTCTGGCGATGCCCGATCATCCGACGCCGGTCGCGATCAAGACTCACTCGGCCGAATCTGTGCCATTCGTGCTCTGGGGACCGGGAATCGCGACGAACGGTGCTGCTTCGTTTGACGAAGTTGCCGCTGCCGGGACAGGGTACGTGCTTGATCCCGGTCGAAAGGTCATGGACCTGCTGCTGGGCTGACCGCTGTTCCTATGCTTTTCCTGCCAGCATTCGGCCGAGTGAACTCGCCCTGTCATGTTCCCAGTCGTCGAACGACTGTCGTCCCCAACTGCCCGTGAGTGCGAGAGATCCAATTGTCCTGATCTTGGTGATTGCCAGTGCTTGCCGCAGCTCGCGGATGGGGCCGGTCGTGTAGCCGAAGAAGGTCGCCAGAGGTTCAGGAGCGTTGCAGGCGGTGATGATAACCGCGCGCTTCTGGGCATGTGATGGTGCCCCGGATCGCGCAGTGCCTGGCAGCACAAGTTGTCTGTCGTCCGGGAAGAAGTGCTGCAGCCTCTCAAGCGCCGCCCTCAGATGCTCGTCGGGGTGCCGGAAGTACGAAGGCATGCCGAAGATCACGCCATCGGCTTGCGCGATCGCATCAGCCAGAGAGGGGAGATCGTCGGGGATCTTGCAGCGTCCCGTGTAGCGGCACATACCGCAACCCGTGCAGCTGTGGATCCTGAGTTCCGACAAACGAACCCGGCTGATGTCTGCGCCGCTCGAGGCAGCCGCCTGTGCGGCCGTTTCCACCGAAAAGCTCACCACGCCTCGTGTCGGGCTGGCGTCGATCGCGACAATCCTCATCCGATTCCCCTTCCGAAGAGGGCCGCGCCCCCATCAGCCTCGATTGCGGCGGGAAGCTTGCCGCGTTTGATGATCTCGATGCAGTTGTCCAGCCAGTCGATTGCGGCGCGCTCTGACGCGATGGCGCCGTCAACCGCCATCTCCCGCAGGCCTTCAGCCCGCGGGTCGGCAGCCACCTCAGCCGTCTGCGGAGCCAGCAGCTGGGATCGCAGGTGATTGAGCCGGTCCTGGTGGAATTCCCGTCTTGCCGACAAGGACGCCACCAGATGCTCGTCGGGGAGCTCGGCACTGAAGTACATCCGCAGCAGGAGCGCGTCTCTGGCGGGCGGAAGGGGGGTCGTCTCTGCAAGCCAGCCGGACAAGAACGCGCGTCCTGCCGGGGTGACGTCGTAGATGCGGCGATCGGGCTTGCCGGACTGACGCTTGCGCTTGGACGTCACGAGCCGGGCCGTCTGCAGGCGCTCCAGCGTCCGGTAGATCTGCGCTTGATCGGCCGTCCAGAGGTCCTTGAGGGAGATGTCGAAGCCCCGCGTCTTGAGGTCATAGCCGGAGCGCGGCCGATCGCTCAGAAAGCCGAGAATCGCCGCCTCTAGAGACACTGAAACCCCCTAAACAGTGATATAAGATCAAACATATAATAGATGACACATATATAGAATTCAAGAGTGAACGTAAACTTGAGTGTTGCAACAAAACTGCACGTCAGAGGCGCAAGAAGTGGCTCTGGTTGAACCTGAGCCACGAAAAGGAGGGGGAGTCTCTCGGAAAGTCGCTCCGATCAGCGACCGACTACCGTGGCAGTGCGCCAGACGCCGTCAAATCACGGCGTGAGGCGGCAGCGGGAAAGAACCCCCCAAACGCGAAACGACCCGGTTCTGCCAGACCGGGTCGTTTCGCACAAGGAGGGAGAAGAGGCGCTGGGATGGGCGCCGGAGTTGGTGTGTTAGCTCTGTCTGATACGAACCATCCGTTCGGAGTAGTCAGAGGCGAGATACGCAACACAGAAAGCGATGATCGCCATCGAAGCTGCTGCGACGATTACTGTGCTCATGGCGACCTCCCTCGTGTCTGCGGTGCGATCTGTCGGCTGTTTGCCGCAAGACCACTTTCTCGCAACGGGAAGGAGGGGGAATGAACCGATTGTGGAGATGGTGTGGACTTAAAAGCCCTGCTCAGGGCATCAAACCCCGCTTCGAAGGGATCTCTCAGACCTCGCTGGGGACCGCTTCGGCCGCTTCGGACCCGCTTGGGCGGATTCCAGACTCCTTCCGAGGCGGTAGGACCGGCGCCGAGGTGGCCAGCGCAACGCCGCCAACGATCACCACCATGCCGATTAATGTCACTGCTGTAATCGGCTCCGGCGGCACGAGTCCGAGGCGTCCGGCGAGCGCGCCGGCGAACACCGCAATGACGGGATTCACGTAGGCGTACGTCATGACCTTGCTTGCAGGGAGATGCTTGAGGGCGTACGTGAACGCCGTGAAGGCGAGCGCACTTCCGAATACGGCGAGGTAGGCAAGCGCGCCCAGGCCTTTCGGAGTGAAATGCAGAAGTGGCCACTCACCGAGGAAGCTTCCCAGAATGAGCAGCACACACCCCGCGGCCAGCATCTCGTAGGCCGTCATCACCATGTTGTTGGCTTTGACGGGGTGGCGCTTGCTGTAGATAGTGCCCGCGGCCCACAGCCAGCCTCCCAGTACTTGAAGTCCGATCCCAAGCAGCTCGTGGCTGTTGGTCGACATGTCAACGATGCGTGGCCACAGCAGGATCCCGAGCCCCGCGAATGCGACCGCCAAGCCAAGCCAGCCGAGCCGTCCAGGTCGCTGCATATCGGGAAACGCCGACTCGGCAAGCGCGATCCAGAGCGGCAGCAAGGCCACAACCAGCGCCGAGATGCCCGACGGAATCGAGACCTCGGCGAGGAAGGTGAAGTACTGGCCGCCGCAGATGAGCAGGATTCCAACGATCACCGATATCCGCAGGTCGCGCGGCGAGATCTTGAGGGAAGCGCCGCGAGAGGCTGCGATCGCGAACATGAGTAGCGCGGCGGGAAGTTGACGGATGCCGGCGAAGAGCGTGGGCGGTAGATTCGCGTCGATGCCGACTTTGATGCCGAGGTACGTTGTGCCCCAGACGACGTACAACGTGAGCATGGCGAGAATGACTTTGGTGCGGTGTGACAGGGCGGACATGCAGCCTCCGAAAGCGGTCAAACAGAATTCACCCAGTGTAGCGCTCGGGGACCGTTGTTTGTCGGGATTCTCTAGTACACTCATGCCGAGGAAACGGAGCTCGTATGACGAAGTACTGCTACGACTACGCCCGGCCCGCGCTGACCGCCGACACAGTCGCTCTCGCGGGTCCAGCCGGGGCGCGAAAGGCGCTGCTCATCCGCCGCGGCGCCGAGCCGTACCTCGGCAGGTGGGCGCTTCCGGGAGGTTTCGTGGACGAAGGGGAGCGCCTCGAGGACGCCGCCCGTCGCGAGCTTGCCGAGGAGACCGGCCTGGCTTGGAGCGGTGCGATGATTCCGGTGGCTGCGTTCGGCGATCCCGGGCGCGATCCGCGCGGCTGGAACGTGTGTGCGGCCTACGTGGCCGACGTGGGACCGGAAATGCCCGAGGTTCTCGGCGGGGACGATGCCGCAGAGGCTGCGTGGTTCCCGCTCGACGCGCTGCCCTCGCCGCTGGCCTTCGATCACGACGAGATCGTGGAAGCCGCAGTACGGCGTCTACGCAGTGTTATGGCACTACGCTAAACTGATTGGCTCACACATCAAGCCTCGCGTGAGCGCGAGGGCCGCAGTCGAGAATCTCGGCCAGGGCGAAAGGACCGATCATGCCGGACATCATGATGCGCCTTGGACGCGACCTTCTCATCATCGACGGCGCGATGGGGACGATGCTACAGCGTGCCGGGATTCCGGCGGGCGAATGCCCCGAGTTGATCAACGTGACCGCTCCGGAAGTCATCAGCGAGATCCACCGGTTCTACCGGCTTGCAGGCGCTGATTGCGCGACCACGAACACGTTCGGCGGCTCTCGGCCCAAGCTTGCTGAGTACGGCCTCGGCGACCGCGTGGCGGAGCTCAACCGCGCCGCGGTCTACCTGGCCCGCAAAGAAGGCGGGGCGCACATACTGGCCGACGTCGGCCCCACGGGACTCGTCATGGAGCCGCTCGGGTCGGCGACGTTCGAGGAGGTCTTCGCCGCCTTCGCAGAGCAGATGACCGCGCTTGCCGCCGAGAACCCCGACGCCATCATGCTCGAGACATTCACCGATATCGCCGAGGTTCGCTGTGCCGTTATGGCCGCGAAGTCCGTGTGCGATCTGCCGGTCTTCGCGAGCTGCACGTTTGGTGCGTCCGGCCGGATGGACCTCTCCGGCACCGATCCCGAGACCGCGGCGGTGGTCCTGGAAGCCGCAGGCGCTGACGCTGTCGGCATGAACTGCGGGCTGGGGCCGGAGCAGATGCTGCCGCTGGTCGCGCGCATGGTCGCATCCACTCGGCTGCCTGTGTTCGTGCAGCCCAACGCCGGCCTTCCGACGCTTGACGCAAGCGGTGCGACCGTCTTCCCCGGAACGCCCGACGAGATGGCTGCGGCTGCCGTGCAGTTCCGCGCAGCAGGCGCGGCGATGATTGGCTCCTGCTGCGGATCCACGCCGACGTTCACCGGTGCCATCGTCGCCGAGGTCGCCGATATGGACGTCGTCGAGGTGGAGGGTCGCGGGTATGCGGGCACGGTGCTCGCCGGTCCCCGGCGGGTCGTGACGCTGGGGGCGACAGCGCCGATGCGCGTGGTTGGCGAGCGCATCAACCCTACAGGCAAGCGTGCTCTGGCCGATTCGCTCCGAGCTGGCAGCATGAGCATCGTGCGCTCGTTTGCGGGCGATCAGCAGGAGGCCGGTGCGGATCTGCTTGACGTCAACGTAGGCGCTGCGGGCGTTGATGCCGTCGCGACGCTTCCGGCGGCCGTACTGGCGCTGGTCGGCACGACCGATCTGCCGCTTGTGATCGATACCACCGATTTCGCGGCTCTTGAGGCCGCGTTGCGCATCTATCCCGGCCGGGCCCTCATCAACTCCGTGAATGGGGATCCGGCGTCCATCGCGGCGGTCCTGCCGCTTGCCGCCCGCTACGGCGCGGCGATGGTCGTGCTCGCGCTCGATGACGCCGGGATCCCGGCGAGCATTGATGGGCGTGTGGCGGTAGTGGAGCGGGTTCGCAAGGCTGCACACGAGGCTGGGTTGTCCGACGACGCACTGGTGGTCGACGCGCTCGTGATGACGGCGGCAACCGATCCGGGTGCGCCGAGGGTGACGCTGGGCGCGCTTGCCGCGGCGCATGAGCGTGGGCTGGCGACCATCCTCGGAGTGTCGAACGTGAGCCACGGGTTGCCCGATAGGCCGCTGCTCAACGCCGCGTTTCTTGGCGCTGCGGCAGAGGCGGGGCTGGACGCGGCGCTGCTGAATCCTAACGATCATGTGGTGATGGAGGCGCTGCGCACGGTCAATGTGGCGCGCGCGGCGCAGGACGCAGGCGTGATCGGCCATGGCGAGGATGCGTGGGCGGCATGGGACGCGGCGTACGCGGCCGCTCTGGCTCACGCCGCCAGCGGCACCGAGGCGCTTGCGGGCGCTTCCGGCGCCGGTGAGGGCGCGGCTGATCCGGCGACGGCGCTTGAGGCCGCCGTGCTCCGCGGCGACACCGACGGCGCGCCTGCGTTGATCGACGCCGTGATCGCGGGTGGCTTGGCCGCCGAGGACGTCATCAGCGCCGTACTGGCGCCGGCGATCCAGCGCTTGGGCGACGCGTACGGGCGCGGCGAGGTCTTCCTGCCGCAGCTGATGGTGGCTGCCGAGGCGATGAAAGCCGCCGTCGCGCAAGTCAAGACGCACCTGCCTGAGGGCGGCGCGGGGATCTCGGCTGGGAGGGTGGTTTTTGCGACCGTGAAGGGCGACATCCACTCCATCGGCAAGGATATCTGCGTCTCGCTGCTCGAGAGCCAAGGCTTCGAAGTCACCGATCTGGGCGTCGACGTTGCCGGCGAGGCGGTGGTTACCGCCGCGGCGGACGCGGATGCCGTGTGTCTCTCGGCACTCATGACGACGACGCTGCCGGCGATGCGCGCGACCGTGGATGCGGTGCGGGCGCGGTACTCGGCGATGCCGGTTCTGGTCGGCGGGGCGGTCGTGACCGGCGAGTGGGCTGCCTCCATCGGCGTGGGCTACGCTGCCGACGCACCCGGGTGCGTGCGCGCTGTGCGCGAGGCTGTCGCGGCCGCAGGGGCCGGTGTCGGCGCATGATCATCACGAAGCCCAGGGACTGGAACCGCATCCGCGCGAATCTCGCTGAGGTCGGCGCGAGGAGCGTCTTCATCATGGGCTGCGGCCAGTGTGCGACCACGTCGAAGACCGGGGGCGAGCCGGAGGTTCTGGCCGCCAAGGCGACGCTGGAGGCCGACGGGTTCGCGGTCGCGGGCTGGGCAGTGGGCGAGGTCGCCTGCCACCTCGGCGGGACGCGCCTGGACATGCGCAAGCACGCAGGTCTGCTCGAGGCGGCCGACGCCGTGCTCGTGCTGTCGTGCGGCGCGGGAGTTCAGACCGTCGCCGAGAGCATCGCAAAGCCGGTCTTTCCGGGGCTTGAGAGCGTGTTTCTGGGCAACGTGATTCGGCACGGGGTGTTCGAGGAGCGCTGTCAGATGTGCGGAGACTGCGTGCTCGACAAGACCGCCGGCATCTGTCCGGTCACGACCTGCCCCAAAGGGCTGCTCAACGGCCCGTGCGGCGGCATGTGGGACGGCAAGTGCGAGGTGCTCACCGATCGCGAGTGCACACACGTGAAGATTCACCGCCGGCTTGCCGAGCAGGGCCGTACCAGATCGGGCGCGCTGGCGCCCAAGGATTACTCGGCGAAACTGAAGCCGGGTTCGGTGAACCTGAGAGAAACCAAAGGCAGCGGGGGTGGGCCGCGATGAGCCGCTTTCGCGACACGCTGGTGCGCGGCGAGTTCGTGGTGACCGGCGAGGTCGCGCCGCCGCACGGCACCGACTACTCGGCGATGCGCGAGAGTGTGCGCAAGCTTGCGCCGCTGTGCCATGCGCTCAACGTGACCGACAACCAGGGCGCCACGCTGCACCTGTCGTCGCTGGCGGCCTCGAAGGTGGTCCTGGACTCGGGCGGCGGGTGCGAACCGATCTTCCAGCAGACCTGCCGGGACCGAAACCGCCTCGCGCTGCAAAGCGACTTGCTTGCGGCCTGGACGCTGGGGCTGGAAAACGTGCTCGTGGTCACCGGCGACGACCCGCGCGGCGGGGACCACCCCAAGTGCAAAGGCGTCTTCGACCTGGACTCGACGCAGCTCATCGAAGTCACCGCGAGCCTGAACGCCGGCATCGACATGAACGGTTCCAAGCTCGACGGCGGAACCGGCTTCTACATCGGCGGGGCGCTGTTCCCTGAGGCTGAGCCGTGGGAGATCCAGATGGAGCGCGCGCTGGGCAAGATCGAGGCAGGCGCCGAGTTCTTCCAGACCCAGGCGATCACCGATATCGACAAGTTCGCACGCACGGTGGAGGCGCTGCGCCCCACAGGCGTCAAGATCATCGCCGGTGTGCTGCTGCTCAAGAGCCCGCGCGTGGTGCGCTTCATCAACGAGAACCTCGCCGGCCTCATGATCCCCGACCACATCGCCGATCGCATCGCCCGCGCCGAGAAGCCTCTTGAGGAAGCTATCGCGCTGGCGACCGAGCAGGTGCGCGAGCTTGCGCAGATCGCCGACGGGATCCACATCATGCCGCTGGGCGCAGATGACGCCGTCGGGCGCATTCTTGAGGGCGCAGGAATTCCGACTCCGAACGCGTAGAGGCGTCAATCGGCATGCTAGAATCTTCGGACGTTTTGTCCCGAAGTGCGCAGCTTTTCAGGAGGCTAACAGATGCGGATCGCAGTCCTTGGTGGAGGTCCCGGCGGATATGCCGCGGCGTTTGAGGCGGCCAGGCTCGGCGCCGAGGTCACGCTCATCGAGCGCAGCAGGCTCGGCGGTACGTGTCTGAACTGGGGCTGCGTGCCCACGAAGACCATTCTGCGCTCGGCGCACATCGTCAAGGACACCGCGGAAGCCGAGGAGTTCGGCCTCGTCGCGCAGCGCGCCACCGTCGATATCGATCGCCTGCGGGTCCGCAAAGAGGGCGTTGTCGACGATCTGGTGGGCCAGATCGAAGCTACCGCCAAGCGTCTGAAGGTTCGCGTGGTCTATGGCACCGGCCGCTTGGTGGCTGACGCTCCGCACACCATCGAAGTCGAGCTCACTGGGGGCGGTGCCGAGACCATCTCGGCGGATGCCGTGATTCTGGCAACGGGCTCGGAAGTCTTCAAGCTCCCCAACATCGACCACGACCTTGAGGGCGTGTGGACAAGCGATGAAGCGGTCGCGCTCTCCGAGATCCCCGGCGACATCGTCATCATCGGCGGCGGCGTGATCGGGCTGGAGTTCGCCTGCGCGTACGCCGCGTTTGGCAGCAAGGTCACCGTGGTCGAGCTGATGGACCAGGTGCTGCCCGGTAACGACAAGCGCGTGGTGAAGCTGGCGCAGAGCAGGCTCGAGGCCATGGGTGTGGAGTTCCACCTCGGCGACGCGGTTGAGAGCGTTAAGCGCGCCGACGGGCGCATGCTCTCCACGCTGCGCTCGGGCGCCGTACTGGAAAGCGACATCGTGATGAGCGCCGTGGGGCGCGTTCCCAACTCGGCAGGTTTCGGTTTCGCCGAAGCGGGCGTCGAGTTTGACCGTCGCGCGATCAAGGTTGACGAGTTCTTCTCCACCAACGTCGCGAACGTTTACGCGATCGGCGACCTTATCGGCGGGATGATGCTTGCGCACGTCGCCGAGGAGGAAGGCGTGCTGGCTGCCCGAAACGCGATCGCGCAGCTCGCGGGCGAGGGTGCCGCACTGTCGTCGATGTGCTACGACTGCGTGCCGGCATGCGTGTACACGTTCCCCGAGGTCGCGGTCGTTGGCGCCACGCGCGACGCTGCCAAGGCCGACGGAATCGACGCGATTCAGGCGGTCGCGAAGTTCGCCGCCAACGGCAAGGCGCTGGGCGAGGGCGAGGGCGATGGCTTCGTGCAGCTTGTCGCCGAGAAGGGCACCGGACGCATTCTGGGTTGCCAGATCGTCGGACCGCACGCGGTCGAGATCATCCACGAGGTTGCGCTTGCGATGGCGCACGGGATCACGGTGGGTGGCATTGCGCACACGGTTCACGCGCACCCGACCGTCTCCGAGGTCATCAAGATGGCCGCCGCCGATGCGGCCTCCAAGGTCTAGATGAGCAACGGCACACAAGACGGCGCGTATCGGCACGGTTCCACAGAGGCCAGGCTTCCGGCCTGGCTGAGGCGGCCGGTCGCCACGCCCGGACGCGGGACCGAGGTTGCCGGGTTGCTCGGCGAGCTGGGGCTTTCAACCGTATGCCAGTCGGCCAAGTGCCCCAACCGCGGGGAGTGCTTCGCGGAAGGAACCGCGACGTTTCTGGTGATGGGTGATGCCTGCACGCGCGGGTGCCGCTTCTGCGCGGTGGAGACGCGCGTTCCGGAGGCGCTCGATTCGGGAGAGCCGGCGCGGCTGGCCGAGGCTGTGGTGCGGATGGGGCTGTCGCATGTCGTGATCACGATGGTGACGCGCGATGATCTGGCTGACGGCGGTGCCGCCCATATGGTCGCGGTCATTGACGCGGTCCGCTCGGCTGCGCCGGAGACGGCCGTCGAGGTGCTCACCAGCGACTTCGCAGGCCGGATGGAGAGCGTCGACGCTGTGGCGGCGGCCCGTCCGGAGGTCTTCAACCACAACCTCGAGACCGTTCCTCGCTTGTACGCCGAAGTGCGCCCCGGCGCTGACTACACCCGCTCGCTTGCGGTGCTGGCGCGCGTGCGCGAAACACAGCCGGATCTGCCCACGAAGTCGGGGCTGATGCTCGGGCTTGGCGAGACGCCGGACGAGGTGCGCGAAGTCATGCACGACCTGCTCGCGCACGGTGTCACGGCGCTCACGCTGGGCCAGTACCTTCGGCCGAGCGCGGCGCATCTTCCCGTAGCCGAGTTCGTCGAGCCGAGTGTGTTCGCGCAGCTGGCACGCGACGCCTACAAACTCGGGTTCGCAGCCGTGGCGAGCGCGCCGTTCGTGCGCTCGAGCTACCACGCAGGCGAACTCGCCGCAGGACTCTAGGCGGCGCGGTTCACGCCCGCTCCTACTCCGCTGTGATCTCGATCGGCGTGCCCGCGCAGTCTTTTCCCGCCGCCTTCGCCTCGTAGAGAGAGCGGTCCGCCGCCGAGAGCAGTTGCTCCGGAGTCACCGCGAGCCCGCCGCTCGTGTACGCTCCGCCTACACTGACGGTAACTCGAGCGCGCTGGTCCTCCGAGAGCGGCCGAGCCTCTCGCACCATCTGCAGCACCCGCTCCATAAGCATCGGTAGTTCCGCTGCGCCGGTCTCGGGAGCCAGGATGACGAATTCGTCGCCGCCGTATCGGCCGACCGCGTCGACCTTTCGCACGGCCTTGCCCAGCGCCGCAGCGACGGACTCGAGCACTGTGTCTCCCGCGGGGTGCCCCAGAGTGTCGTTTATCGTCTTGAAGTTGTCGACGTCGATGAGAAGTACGGCAAGCGGGTGTTCGTAGCGCTCCGACCAGGCCGACCACTGCTGAAGGTAGCCGTAGAAGCCGCGGCGGTTGTAGATTCCGGTGAGCGGGTCGTGGACAGCCAAAGTCGCGAGCACGCCCTGCTCGGCGAAGATGCGAGTCAGGATCCCAGCGAGCATCGGCGCAATTTCCCTGTGGCTGTAGTGCTTTTCGATGGCCTTTGTGAGGCCGATCACGTGCTGGGCGTACTCGTCGGCATGATTGGTCGTCGCGCCGGGATCCAGCAGATCGAGCAGCTCCCCAAAGAGCGGATCGAGCATGAAGAACTCCATGCGAAGCGCGATCTCAAGCATGCGGTCGCAGGGCAGCCCAGCCGTGTCTGCGGGAATCGTCTGCGCGAACTCGGATTGGATCGCTTCAAGCTGCGCGACAACTTCGTCCTTATCTGCAAGCGGAGGGAGGAGGCCGGCATGCGACTGTTCGAGAAGTTGCGACCACCAAGACACGTGAGTGGACTCTTCGCTGCTCATGCGGCGAAACACTGCCGCAAGTTCAGGGTCGGAGCAGTCAGCTGCCATGTGCGTGAACGTCTGGTGAGCCGAGCGGTCAAGCGAGATGCAAAGACCCAAGACCTGTTCCATGGCGGCGGTTCCACCGTTTCTTCAGAGGACGGACAGAGGAATGTCGCTGTTCCAAGGATATAGCGTAGAAGGTATCGCCACAATCGGCGAACCTGCGCAGGTGGAAGCGATAGAATGTGAAGCGGCGCTTCGTTACCGCGCCGTTTTTGGCAGTTCGCCGGATGAAAGGAAGACCGCCACGTGGACAGCATCGACGAGCTGGATATGTTCGAGGCCGAGAAGCGCCTCAAGCTGTACTCCGAATACCAAGACGCGATCCGCGTCTTCGCCTACTACGTTGAGACCGAGCTGCGCGCCTACCTGTGCAACAAGGTCGACGTCGAGCCGGTTGCAGCGCCGGGGGGAACGTATTTCAAAGTGACGCTCACCGACACATGGATCTACGAGGCCGAGCGCCCACAGCGATTCGTACCCGCGGTCGTCATCTATGAGGTCGGGCCGGTGCACGTTCAGAGGCTGGCAGGCGAGGAAGGCTAACAACCTTGGCTGACGTCCCCACCAAGACTGAGGCAGCCGCGCGCCGCGCTGAGGAGCTGCGGCTTGAGATCGAGCGCAACGCGCACCTCTACTACGCGCTCGACTCTCCTGCGGTCTCCGACGCCGTCTACGACTCGCTCGTCCGCGAGCTTGAGGCGATTGAGGCCGCATACCCCGAGCTGGTCACGCCCGAGTCTCCCACGCAGCGCATCGGAGCCGCGCCGAGCGAGCAGTTTGCGCCGGTCGCGCACGCGTCGCGCATGTACTCGCTCGACAACGCGATGGATCTGGGCGAACTCGACGCATGGCTCGCGCGGGTGCGAGAGGCGCTCGGCGAGCGGCGCTGCACATACGTATGCGAGCTCAAGATCGACGGCTCGTCGCTCGCGCTCACGTACGAGGACGGGTTGCTTGTGCGCGCGGCCACACGCGGCGACGGGCGGGTGGGCGAGGACATCACCGTCAACATACGCACCGTCCGCGACGTGCCGCTGAGGTTGCGCGAGGGCGTTGCCGCACCCGCGTCACTGGAGGTGCGCGGCGAGGTCTACATGCCCAGGGCGAGTTTCGAGCGCCTCAACGCCGAGCAGGACGAGGCGGGCCTGCCGCCGTTTGCCAACCCGCGCAACGCCGCTGCCGGAAGCGTGCGGCAGAAGGATCCCGGCGTCACCGCGAGCCGCGACTTGGCGACGTTCCTCTACGCCTCCGCCGACCCACGAGCGCTCGGGGTTGCGAGCCAGGGCGAGGTTCTCGCGTGGCTGCGCGCCGCCGGCTTCCGCGTGAACCCGGACGTGACCGTGTGCGCGGACGCCACGGAGGTGAGAGCTTTCTGCGAGGCGGCGCTTGAGAAGCGCGATGCGCTGCCGTACGAGATCGACGGCGTGGTGGTCAAGGTTGACCAGATCGCGCTGCAAGAGGAACTCGGCTACACGAGCAAGGCCCCGCGCTGGGCGATCGCGTTCAAGTTCCCTCCCGAGGAGAAGACCACCGTGCTGCGCGACATCCGCGTGCAGGTGGGCCGCACCGGCGTTCTCACACCGCTCGCCGAGTTCGATCCCGTGACCGTCGCCGGCTCGACCATCGCGCGCGCCACGCTGCACAACGAAGACGAACTCCACCGCAAGGACCTGCGCGTGGGCGACACCATCGTCGTGCGCAAGGCCGGCGACGTGATCCCCGAGGTCGTCGGCCCCGTTCTCGGCATGCGATCGGCGAGCGCCGCCGAGTGGCGGATGCCCGAGGTGTGCCCGAGCTGCCGCGCGGCCGTGTGGCGCGAGCCGGGCGAGGTCGCCGTGCGCTGCACCAACGTCGCCTGCCCTGCGCAGCGCCTCGAGCGTCTCGGCCACTGGGCCGGTCGCGGAGCCGCCGACATCGACGGCATGGGCGCAGAGATCATCACCCGCCTCGCCGAGACGGGCCTGCTCTCCGACGTCGCCGACTTCTACGCACTCACGCAAGAGCAGCTCGCCGGCCTCGACATGGGCCGCACTCGCGTGGACGGCACCGCGATCCTGTTGGGTGAGACCGTTGCCGCCAAGCTGATGCTGAGCATCGACGCCAGCCGCACGCGCCCGCTCGCGCGTCTGCTGTTCGGGCTCGGGATCCGCCACGCGGGCGCGACCGTGGGCGAGGCATTGTCGGCAGCATTCGGCAGCATCGATGCGATTCGCGAGGCGGCAGAGGCACCGCTTCCGGCAGGAGGCGAGGTCTCGGCAGCAGCCGCGCTGGCGGCCGATCCACTGGCCTCAGTCGATGGTATCGGCCCCAAGATCGCAGCCAGCATACGCGCGTTCTTCGCGAATCCCGACAACATCGAGGTTCTCGATCGCCTGCGTGCCGGCGGCGTGCGTCTGGCCGAGGAGCGCCGCGAGCCGAAAGCGCCGCAGACGCTCGCAGGGATGACGTTCGTGCTCACAGGCGCGCTCTCGCGCCTCACGCGCGATCAGGCCGGCGAAACGCTCAAGGCGCTGGGCGCGAAGGTCTCCGGCAGCGTCAGCAAGAAGACGTCATTTGTGATCGCGGGCGAGGACGCCGGCTCCAAGTACGACCGCGCGCTCGAGCTGGGTGTGCCGGTGCTTGCCGAGGAGGACCTCGAGCGCATCCTTACGACCGGCGAAGCGCCAAGCGGGGTCAAAGGCGCATGACGTCCGGCGACGTGGAGAGCGAGTCTACGCTGCAGCCGGTTGAAGCTGCCGGTGTCGCGGGAGCGTGGGGGATCGGCCGGGCGCTCGCATTGGTGGTCTTCGTGCTTGCCGAGACCGTGCTCGGCAGCTACTTCCTCGCGAGAGGCGGCGCCTCCGTACTGCTGCTGGCTGTCGTCCTGTTCGTTGTCTACGCACTCTACGTCGTGGCGGTTTGGATGGGCACGCGCAGATCCGGTCTCGGCTTCGCGCGATCGGTAGGGTTTGCGCGGGTCGATCGTCCGGGGATGTGGCTTGCGGCCGCGCTGGGTGGAGCGGTGCTTGCGCGCGTGGTGACGGCCGTGTACGCGATCGTGCTTGCGGTGCTCAACCTCACACCTCCTGGTCAGAGCGTCGATCTTACGAAGCTCTTCCCGGCAGGTGTGGCCGGCACCATCATGGCTGCGATCGCAATAGGCGTGCTCGCTCCCTTCGCCGAGGAACTCGTGTTTCGCGGGGTGCTGCTGCGTTCACTGCGGAAGCGGTGGGGGATCCCGGTGGCGATTGTCGGCTCATCGGTGGTCTTCGCGCTGGCGCACTTCAGCGGCTACGACTTCGTGCCGATCGCGCTCACGGCGGTGATCCTCGGCTGGCTGTACGTGCGTTCAGGGTCGCTGTGGGTCTCGATGGTGGCGCACTCGGCATACAACCTGCTCGCGCTGGCACTGCTGCTGGCGCTCAAAGCCGCGGGGGCATGATGGCGGGCGTCAGAATGGAACGCTTCACGCTTCATCCCGACAGATGCGACAGGTGCGGCGCCTGCATGGCCGTATGTCCGGTTGGGGCTGTGAACGTGGGGCCCACCTACATCTACGTGGATTGGGCGGCCTGCACGAGCTGTGCGGCCTGCGTCGAGGCGTGTCGCCGAGACGCCATCGTGCGTCCGGCGAATGCGTCAGCGCGCGGTGCCGCCTCCGACAGCAGTCTCGCCGAGAGGGCTGGCGATGCCGCTAGGCCCGCCGAGTCCGCTGCATCGACGAAGCCCGTCGCGACCGCGTCAGACGGTACCGCGTGGCGCAAGTCGGCCAAGGCAACATCCACGGCGAAGCCGAAGCCCCCGTCGCGTTCGTCATCGGGCGTCGTCGCGGGATGGACGCTGCTTGACGCCGTTGCGGTGCTCTCGGTGCTGATGCTTGCGATGTACGCGAAGACTGCGGTTCTGGGCATGGGAGCGATCTCGCTGATGCCCTTCTCGGGCAAGGTCGCCATGCGCGTGGTCGTGCTGGTGGTGTTCTATGCGCTGCAGATCGGCGTGCTCGCCTTTCTCGCGTCGCGCCGCAACGTGGGGTTGCTCGAGGCGTTCGGGTTGCGGCGCGTCAAGGGCGCAACCGGGCCTTCGGTGCTCGCGCGCATGGGCTCCGCAGGGTTGGCCATCGCTTTGTTCTTGGGCATCGAGTTCGTCGCGTTTGTGTACAGCCTCGCTGTGGAGGCTCTCGGCTGGGCGCAGCCGGTGCGTCTGTCGAGCGACCTGACGGCGGTGTTTGGCGCGGGAACCGCAGGCGCGGTGCTCGCCGTCGCGCTGGTGGCACTCGTCGCCCCGGTCGTGGAAGAGCTGGCGTTTCGCGGCGTGGTCCTGAACGCGCTCGGCGAGAAGTGGGGGATGTGGCCGGCGATCATCGCCTCGGCGCTGTTGTTCGCCGCCTCTCACCTCAGCCTCTGGATGCTCCTGCCCACGTTCGTGCTGGGGGTGGCGCTGGGCTGGATCGCGTGGACTCGGCGTTCGCTTGCATCGGCGATTCTGCTGCATATGCTCTACAATTCGGCGGCCGTCGTCGCCGCCTTCATGGCGGTGCGGTAGCGCGCAACTCGGGTATGATGGAGTGCGTTCTCACATCCGCACGAAAGGACCATCCGCATGTCCCTTTCCGAGCACGACGTTCGCCATGTGGCGATGCTCGCGCGCCTTGGCCTGACCGACGAGGAGACCAAGGCCATGCAGAGTGACTTGAACTCCATTCTCGGCCACATCGATGAGATCCAGCGCCTCGATCTGGCTGGTGTCGAGCCGATGGCGCACGCGATCGAGGTCGTCAACGTGACCCGTCCCGACGTTGCTCGCCCGAGCTTCCCTCAGGCCGTCGCCATCTCCAACGCCCCCCTCGCCGAGAACGGCGCCTTCGTGATCCCGCAGATCACCGGGGGAGGCGATGACGAGTGACCCACAAAATCGACGTCTCGAACATGACCGCCGAGCAGATCCGCGGATGTATCGCGGCCGGGGAGTTCTCGGCTGTCGAGGTCGCCAACTCCGCTCTAGCGCGCATCGACGCCCTCGACGGTGAGGTCAACGCCTTCAATCAGGTGACGGCCGATCTGGCGATCGCCGCCGCGGAACGCATCGATGCGCTCGTGCGCGGTGGTGCGAGCGAGGCTGACCTGCCGCCGCTCGCAGGCGTGCCGGCCGCCTTCAAGGACAATATGAACCTGATCGGCACGCGCACGACGTGCTCGAGCCGCATTCTCGAGAACTACGTGAGTCCGTACGACTGCACGGCGGTCGCGCGGATGATCGCCGCCGGCGTGATTCCGCTGGGCAAGTGCAACATGGACGAGTTCGCCTTCGGCTCGTCGGGCGAGTCGAGCGCGTGGGGCCCGGTGAAGAACCCGTGGGACCTCTCTCGCGTGCCCGGCGGCTCCAGCGCCGGTAGTGCCGCGGCGGTTGCGGCCGGCATGGCGACGATCTCACTCGGCAGCGACACCGGCGGCTCGATCCGCCAGCCGGGCGCGCTCACCGGCACCGTCGCGATCAAGCCGACGTACGGCCGCGTCAGCCGCTACGGTTGCGTCGCGTTCGCGAGTTCGCTCGACCAGATCGGCCCGTTCTCTCGCACGGTCGCCGACAACGCGCGTGCACTGAGCGCGATCCAGGGTAAGGACCCGGCCGACGCGACCTCGGCCGACCGCGTGCCGGAGGATTTCGTGACCGCCACGCGCGACGCCGACGTGCGCGGCCTGCGGGTCGCGATCGTGCGCGACCTCCTCGACGCCGAGGGCGTCACCTCAGAGGTCCGCGATTCCGTGCTTGCTGCCGCTGCGGGATTCGAGGCGATGGGCGCGACGGTGGGCGAGGTCAACCTGCCCACGAGCCAGCATGGCCTCTCGGCGTACTACATCATCGGTCCCGCTGAGGCATCCTCGAACCTCGCGAGATTCGACGGCATCCGTTACGGCCACCGCGCCGAGAACCCCGCCGATACCATCGACCTCTACCTGCGCTCGCGCGCCGAAGGCTTTGGGCCTGAAGCGAAGCGTCGCATCATGCTGGGCACCTATGCGCTCTCGGCCGGCTACTACGACGCCTACTACGGCCAGGCGCAGAAGGCGCGCACGCTGATCGCACGCGAGTTCTCGGCGGCGTTTGCGGACTACGACGTGCTGCTCACGCCGACAAGCCCGCAGGTTGCGTGGAAGTTCGGCGAGAAGGGCGACCCGCTGACGATGTACCTCTCCGACATCTACACGATCCCGGTCAATCTGGCCGGCAACTGCGCGATCAACGTGCCGTGTGGCTTCTCGGCCGACGGGATGCCGATCGGCTTGCAGATCATCGGCGACTACTTCGCCGAGAGCACGATCTATCGCGCCGCCGCGGCGCTCGAGCGCGATCTGGCGCTGGATCTGAGGAGTCCCCTCGCGCGGTAGACGGCGAACGCGGCATGACTCGATTCACCTCGAAGGCTGCCATTGTGCAGCCTTCGTGTTTTTCGCCGATCGAAGTGGTTGGTTTGGCAACGAATGGGAATACAACGCGACAGACGGCTCAAGAGAAGACGCCGTCGGCGTGTCGACTGATACGTTGGGACCAAGGATGTGAAAGGGGATCACATGAACAGACCGACCGGCGTTACCGTGATCGGATGGCTGGCGATCATCGGCGGCGCACTATCGGTTCTCGGCGGCATCGTGGCTCTGTTTAGTGGGTTTGCGCTGCTCGTGCTTGGAGCCGGAAGCGGTGCGGCCGCGGCAAGCGGAGTCGTTGTCGTGTTCTTGGCGCTCTGGCTGGGGCTGATCGGCGCAGCGGACATGGTGTTCGGCTTCGGCGCACTGAAGTTGCGGGGCTGGGCATGGACGGTGGGCGTCGTGCTGATGGCCATCGGTGCCGTCTCGAACCTCATCCAGCTTGTCGCCGTAAGTGGATCAGCTTTCAGCGACCTACTCGGCCTAGCGTTCAACCTGTTCATCCTGTACTACCTGTTCACTCCCGACGTGAAGGCCGCATTCGGCAAGACCAGTGTCGGGCCGACCATGGCGCCGCTCTCCAGCCAGAAGACGGCCTACGAGCAAGGGACCTACACGCCGCCCGCCAGCTACGTTCCGCCGGCACCGCCGGTCGCGCCTGCCCCCCCGGTGGCATCAGTGCCGGAGCCACCTGCACCCCCAGCGCCCCCAGCACCACCGGCGCCGGAGCCACCCGCGCCACCCGCGCCACCGGCACCCGGGTCGCCGACTGCGCCGCTCGCAGAGGAAGAGCCACCTGCGCCACCCGCTCGGCTGGTGTAGAACTGCATCGTTTTCGATGTCCTAGAGCAGGGGCGGTCCCATCCAGGCCGCCCCTGTTTGTCGTCCTGCCACGTCTTCGCCCACGTGCCCGTGCGCTCGGGTAGAATCAGCCCGTACAGAAAATGGCATGCGCGCCATCCGTCGGCGCAACATGAAAAGCCAGAAGGAGCGCTCAAGTATGGCGAAAGACCGTCTCGCAGAGGTTCTTGAGACCTGGGAAGCCGTTATCGGCCTCGAGATCCACACCGAGCTCACCACAGTGAACAGCAAGATGTTCTGTGGCTGCGCGGTGGCGTTCGGCGGCGAGCCAAACACGCGTACGTGCCCGGTGTGCCTCGGCCTGCCCGGCGCCCTGCCGGTGCCCAATCAGGCTGCGATCGAGTCCACGGTGCTCGCGGGCCTTGCGACCAACTGCGAGATCGCGCGCTGGAGCCAGTTCCATCGCAAACAGTACTTCTATCCCGATATGCCCAAGGACTACCAGATTTCGCAGTACGACCTGCCGTTTTGTTCGGCGGGCTGGGTCGATATCGAACTCGAAGGCAGGGATGCCGATGAGCGCAACGACCTCGCGGCTGCGCCCACGGGCGTGACGGTGTCGGCGGACGGCGACGGTTACACGACGCGTATCGGCATCACGCGCATCCACCTCGAAGAGGACACCGGCAAGATGATCCATGTCGGCGGCAGCGAAGGACGCATCTCCGGCGCCACGAAGTCGCTCGTCGACTTCAACCGCGCGGGCACGCCCTTGATCGAGCTTGTGAGCGAGCCCGACATCCGCACGCCCGAGGAGGCCCGCCGTTTCGCGCAGAAGTTGCGCCTCATCTGGCTCTCGCTTTCCATCTCCGACTGCTCGATGGAGGAAGGCTCGATGCGCGTCGACGCGAACGTCAGCGTGCGCCGTCGCGGCCAGACCGAGTTTGGCACCAAAGCCGAGATCAAGAACATGAACAGCTTCCGCGCACTGCACGACGGGCTTGCCTATGAGATCGTCCGCCAGGCCGAGCTGATCGAGGGCGGCGGCCGCGTCATCCAGGAGACGCGCCACTACGACGTCGGCGCCAAGCGAACAAGCGCACTGCGCAGCAAGGAAGAGGCGCACGACTACCGCTACTTCCCCGAGCCCGACATGGTGCCCTTCGAGTTCTCCGACGCCTTCATTGCCGAGATCCGCGGTCGCCTGCCGGAGCTTCCCGATGCCAAGCGCGCACGTTTTATCGCGGCGTATGGCCTTCCGGTCCGTGATGCCACGCTCCTGATCGGCGACTTCGATCTCGCCGAGTTCTTCGAGAGCGCGGTTGCGATCGGCGGGGTCGAGCGCGCAAAGGCAATCTCGAATGTGATCCTGAACGACCTCACGGCTTACCTCAACGCCGAGGGCATCTCGGTTACGGACTCGCGCGTCGTGCCGTCCATGGTCGCCGAGCTGGTCGCGCTTGTGGAGGACGGCACGATCTCTTCCAAGCAGGCCAAGGAAGTCTTCGCCGAGATGGCTGCAAGCGGGGACGCGCCGGGTGCGATCGTCGAAATCAAGGGTATGAAGCAGGTGAGCGACACGGGAGCCATCGAGGAGGTCGTCCAGCGCATTCTGGCGGCCAACCCGGGGCAGGTCGCGGGTTACCGTAGCGGCAAGACGGGACTTATCGGGTTCTTCGTGGGACAGGTAATGCGCGAAACCGGCGGGCAGGCGAATCCGGCCGTGGTCAACGAGGTCCTGAAACGCAAACTTGAGGAGTAGTTCCGACATGTCAGCAGCAGAATCACCGAAACCGAACTTCGTCGTGGTCACCGATTCAACCGCAGATATCCCTGTGGCTCTGGCGGCCGAGCGAAACATCGTCGTTGTTCCGCTCAGCGTGACGTTTGGAGATGAGACGTTCAAGGACGGGGAGCTGACGCAAGCCGAGTTCTTCGAGCGCATGAATGCGGCGCCGCAGCTGCCGTCCACTTCGCAGCCCCCGGTCGGCACGTTCATCGAGGTGTACGAGCACATCTTGGCGAGCGCCGACCACATCATCTCACTCCACATCTCTTCAAAACTCTCCGGCACGATCGAGGCGGCTCTGCAGGCCGCAGAACGGTTCCCGGGACGCGTCGACGTCTTCGACTCGCGCAACCTCTCGATGGGCCTCGCGTTTCAGGCGCTCGATGCGGCTGCCTCGGCGGCCGAAGGGCTTACGCCGGCAGCAGCGATCTCGCGGCTTGAGGTTGCGCGGGAACGCGTCAAGATGCTCGTCGGGCTGGACTCGCTCAAGAACCTCGCGAAGGGCGGGCGTATCGGCCAGGTGAGCGCATTTCTCGGCGCGTTGCTCGACCTGAAGGTGACGTTGACGGTTGACGCGGAGGGCAAGTTTCAGCCGCTCAAACGGTTGCGCGGCGAGAAGGCGGCGCTCCGTTACACGCTGGAGTGGGTCGCCGAGCAGATGAACGGCGCCAAGCGCGGAGCGTTCGCCATCACGCATGCCATGTCTCCCGAGCGTGCGGAATGGCTGCGCGCGCACATTGAGCAGCAGTATCAGGTCTCTGAGATGCACATCTGTGAGGCGGGTATCGTGGTTGCCACTCACGTGGGCACGGCGTGGGGCGTGACCGTGCGGCCTGCGTAGCACCAAGCGCTCCATGTGGCCCGGGATCGCACCGGCGGGCATGTCAGACTGCCGAGCTACTCTGGTTCCCGGAGAGTGATGCGGCATGAATGTTGAGCGTGGTTCTAATCCTTATCGCGTGCTTGAGCGCGCTCTGTCATCGTCCGGCAGGGCAACACGCAGGCGTGCCGTGGCGATGCTCCAGCATGTGGAGTGCGACGAGCGCATTCTCTGGTTGGAACGTGCGCTGGAGGACGCCGACCGAGACGTGCGGGAGACTGCTGTTGCGGTGACGGCTTGGGTGCTCGATGTTGCCCGCCCGCCGTGGCCCCCGCGTGAGGACCCCGCCTTCGACCGGACTACCGAGATCCCGCTGTCAGGTGTTCCTGTGTGCGCGCCCGCAGACGGTCTTGGTTGGGAGTGGGAGTACGTTGTGGAGGTGTGGCGCCAAGACGGGCTGCTCATCGGAGCATTCGTTGCTGCCACGTGCGCGGAAGACGAGGAACACGCCGGACGGATCGCGCTCGGCATGGCGATTCTGGCGAACACGGACAGTATGGGGGAGAAGTTCGACCCCGCTTCCGCAGCATCGTTCATCGTTGAGAAACGGCGGGTGCAGCGTGCGTCTCGGCGACGGCGAGACGTGCAAAGCAAGGACCAGCCACACGGCTTTCGGAGCGACTAAAAACCAAAGTCAGCCGCGCGAGAAACATATCTGCAACATCCTAGGGGTACAAAGGGTAGTGAAGTGCCCGCCGGCGGCCATCCCACGTCGACGGGCACCTTAGTGCCGACAGTCTTCGGGCTGCGAGGAGCTACCAGAGGTTTGCGACCGCGGGCACGCTCCGCCGATCGGCCAGGCTGATCGCATCCCGCGGGCACCCCGCGCGGCAGATGCCGCAGCCCCAGCACTTGGCGACGTCGTGGCGCACGGGTCCTCCGCCGCGGTTGGTGCTGATTGCATCAAACGGGCAGAGCCTGACGCAGACTCCACAGCCTGAGCACTTCTCGGCGTCGAACTGTGCGATGTCTTCGCCGCGCCACATCATCTTCATGCCGTAGCCCGCGGTCATCTTCATCGCCATGCATCCGCTTGCGAGGTTGCAGTTGCAGATCGCAGCGGTGAAGGGTGTTTTGAACGTCCAGATCGAGTGCAGGAGCCCTCGCTCCTCGCATGAGCGCAGGAGAGACATGGCTTCGTCTTTGGTGACGGTCCGAAAGTCGTCGAGATCGGGGCCGTCGATGTAGTCTTTGAAGCCCTCTTCAAGCAGCGGTGTGATGGGCTGAGTGGTGACCAGAATGCAGACTTCCTCGGCGACGCGGTTGGGCGCGTGCATGCGGCAGATGCAGGGGATGACGGTGATGCTGGTCGCAAGTGAGAAGACTTCCGCGCAATCCTCAAGCGAAAGCGGCTGACCGAAATGCTTCTTGCGCATATGGCGGGAGACCGCGTTCTTGCCGGCGGTCTCGAGCGGTCTCGGCAGCTTTCCGAGAATCTCCATGCCCGCTATTCCGTTTGCGCGCATCGAGTCGAAGTCGCGGATGAAGCCCACCATGTAGTCTCGGCGTTTCAGGTCGCTCTCGAGATCGTGCGCGTAGTTCGCGGCCTCAAGATACCAGCGCTTGCCCTCACCGTGCTCGACGCAGAATTGGCACATGCGCAGAAGGCCTCCGTGATTTCGTTTCATTTGTTGAGAGGTCAGTATCGCAGGGTTGAGCGCCGGTACGCTATCTCAAAGACTGCGCTCTGCGGATCATGTCCTCGGTCCGCTTGAGACGTGAACGACGCTCCTCCTCGGCGTAGAGTCCGCCGACTCTGTCCGCCATGAGGAGGGAGATCTCCGACGCCGAGTCTCGGCGGCTGTCGGACCCGGCGTTCTTGCCTCTCAGAAGTGCTGTGTTCGCGTCACTATTCATCGCGTCCTCCGGAAGGGATCTCGGGCGGCGGTGGATTGCACTGATTGAACGTACGGGCGATATACCCATCGGCGAGTAGGAGAGCGCCGCCGTCCCCCGGGTTCGCGACAAACGGCGACATGGCGTGCCGATCGGTAACGACTTCTTGGGGGCAGCGCCGCCGACTCGTGTATCGTGGGAACACAAATCTTGGCAAACAGATAGCGTCAGGGCGGGAGTGCACATGTGTGTGAACGTGGTCACTGATTCGGTGGCATCGATTCCGGCGGAACTCAATACTCAATACGGCATCGACGTGGTGTCGCTGTATGTCAACGAGGGTGAGCGAACCACGCGGGAGCTGGACATGGACGTTGACGATTTCTACACGCGGCTTCCTGCCATGCGGGTCCTCCCCACTTCCTCTCAGCCCTCGGTGGATTCGCTGATGTGCGCATTTCAGCACGCGGTCGAGCGCGGTTGCGATGTCGTGGGCGTGTTCATCTCCGAGAAGATGAGCGGCACGATGGCTACCGCTCGAATGGCCGCCGAGATGGTGCTCAAGGATCACCCCGGCGTGCGGATCGAGCTGGTCGACAGCGGTTCGAACTCGATGGAGGAAGGGTTCGGCGCGCTGGCCGCGGCGAAGGCCGCGCAGATGGGCCAGTCGCTGGAGCAGTGCGTGCAGGCCGCGACGGCTACCCTGAAGAGGACGAGATACCTGTTCACCCCGGAGACACTCGAGCCTTTGCGCCGCGGAGGGCGTATCGGCGGTGCGACCGCCCTGCTCGGCGGGCTGCTGCAGATCAAGCCGATTCTCACGGTGGAAGACGGCGAGACGCAGACCTTCGCGAAGGTGCGCACGCGCGCCCGCGCGATGGCCGAGATCGCCCGCAAGCTTGCCGACGATATGTGCGCCTATGGCCTCTCACAGATTGTCGTGCACTACATCGGCAGCCGAGAAGTCGCCAGGAAGTTTGCTGAGGAGCACATAGAGCCGATTGTCGGGTACAGTGTCCGGCTCGTCCCGGTCAGCCCGGTCGTAGGCGTGCACGTTGGCCCGGCCGTGGGCATCGTCTACGAAACTGAGCGGGACTGGGCATAAGAACCTGGTCAGGAATCGACACACACGAAAGGATCGATCCCATGAGAGTTGTCGCAATCAACGGGTCCGCTCGCAAAGGCGGGAACACGGCGCTGCTTATCGAGGCCGCGCTCGCACCGCTTCGCGAGGCGGGCATCGAGTGTGAGCTCATCGAGCTTGCGGGCAAGGACGTCCGCGGGTGCACGGCATGCGGACGCTGCCGCGAACTTCGCGATGGGCAGTGCCACGGGCGCAAGGACTTCGGGAACGACGTTATCGATGCCGTGCGTGACGCCGACGCGATCATCCTCGGCAGCCCTACGTACTTCGCCGATGTCACCGCCGAGATGAAGGCGATCATCGACCGGGTGGGTTACGTCTCGCGCGGCAACGGCAACACGCTTGCGCGCAAACCCGCCGCGGCGGTGGTGTCGATGCGCCGCGCCGGCGGAATGCACGCATTCACGAGCATCAACAACTTCTTCCTCATCAACGAGATGATCGTGGTGGGCTCGTCGTACTGGAATGTCGGCTTCGGCGGAGCCAAAGGCGAGGTCGTCGGCGACGCCGAGGGCATGGGCACCATGCGCCGCTTGGGCGAGAACATGGCCTGGCTGCTCGGCCACCTCGGCGAGTAGGCGCTGCCGCCGATGCGAGACGTGCAGGCACTCGCGCGTCGCCTTGAGACGATCGCCGCTTCCGACCTGCGGCTTCTCGCGTTCGCGGCCCAAAGGGCGTTTCCGGCGATCCAGCCGGAGGTGCTCGAAGTCGCGGGGGGAGTGGCAGCGTTCGTGGGTCCCGCCTCGCCGGTGAACCAGACCGTCGGCTTGGGGTTCTCGGGCGACCGGGTGTCGCAGTGCGATGTCGAGGCAGTAGAGGAGTTCTTCCGCGCCCGGGGTGCCAGGCCGATCGTGAGTGTGTGCTCGCTTGCCGATGGTTCGCTTGAGGATGCGCTCATGTGCCGCGGCTGGACGCCTCTCGGATGCGAGGACGTGATGGTGCGCGAGATCTCCTCGGCAGACGAGATCCCCGGGCCTGAAGCGCATGTCGAGATCCGCCTCGCCGAGACCCCCGAGGAGCGCGAGGTATGGGCGCTTGTCTCGGCGAACGGGTTCTCGGCGCCGGACGATCCGACGCCTGCCGAGCTGCAGTTGTGCCGCTCGATCGTCGCGCGTGATGATGGTTGGTTCCTGCTCGCGCTGGTGGACGGACGCCCGGCAGGTACGGCCGAGCTTCAGTGCCACGATGGTGTGGGCTGGCTGTCGGCGGACTCGACAGTACCGCAGTTTCGCGGGCGCGGTGTTCAGCGCTCGCTGCAGCGGGCCAGGCTCACTATCGCCCGCGACGCCGGCTGCGAACTGGCCGTCAGCGAAGCCGCAGCCGAGAGCTCGAGCAAGCGCAACATGGAGCGGCTGGGCTTGTGCCACGCGTATTCGCGAACCGAGTGGGCGGCTCCGATTGGGTCGGTAGGCTAGAGGCCGAGCAGGCGTTCCAGCTTGTCAGGATGGAAGTCGACGCAGACGCCGTCGCCGATCTCGAAGGTGGGCGTGTGCAGTCGGCCTTCGTTGTGGGCAGCGGCGCGGGCATGCGCACCCGGATCGGATTCGACGTCGATCTCGATATAGTCGATGCCGCGAGCTTCCAGCCACCTGCGCGCGCGGGAGCAATCGCCGCACCACGTCCGGCAGTACATGACGACTTTCGGTGCGGTGCCGGAGTCGCTGGTAGAAAGGGTGTTCCCGGTCATGAGGCGCCTGTCCTCTCTTGGCACGCAGGTTGGCTAGCCAGTTGCTGTGCCTGATGATGTAAACTTTCCCCTTGCACGATCTTGATCGACCGTCGCGGTGTCGTGTCTATTGTACGCGGAGGCATGTTTGGCGTCGCTTCCAAGAATCTTGCGCGCTGTAGTTCCGGTCCTGGGTGTGGTGGTCGTGCTCATTGGCACGCCTGCCCCCGGGCTGGCTGCACCTACCGTTTCATCGATCCAGCAACAGGCGCAAGACGCTCAGTCCAAGCTGGATCAGATGAGCGCTTCTCTCGGGCAGACGATGTCGACCTACAACTCAGCATCCGGAGAGTTGGCCAAGACTCGCGAACAGATCGCCGCCAACACCAAGCGCTTGACGGAGCTCGATGCCTCGCTCAAGGCCGGCAAGGCCCGGCTCGGCGACCAGGCGAACTACCTGTACCGCACCGACGGTACGGGATTTTTGAATGCGCTGTTCTCGGCGAAGTCGTTTCAGGAGTTTGCGAACCGGCTGCGGGTCATGATGATCATCTCGTCCCAGGACGCCAAGTTGATGGTGGCACTCAAGGACCAAAGCGCCGAGGTGACTCGGCTTACCGCCGAGCTCAAGGAGCGAGAGCTGCAGCAGGCCGCTCTGGTTGCGTCGGTCACCCAGGAGCGCGATGCGGCGATGGCTGCGGTCGCGGAGCAACAGAAGTTCGTGAAGTCGCTCTCTGCCGAGGTTGCGGCGATTCTCGAAGCGCAGCGCGCCGCGGCCAGGGCGGGTTCGGGCAGCGGGGCCAGTTATGGCACCGATCTGACGCAGGCGACGGTCGATGGCCAGGGCGGCTACATCGTCATGGCCGGCGAGCCGACGGCGTACCGCACGACAGGCATTGCATTTGACGGTATCACCTCCTGGTACGGCAATGCGGGCTCCGGCGCTTACACATCCTCGGGACGCCGTTTCAACGAAAACGAGCTGACATGCGCCCATCCCTCACTGCCTTTTGGAACCCGCCTTGCGGTCTCCTACGGCAGCAAGCGCATCATTGTGGTGGTGACCGATCGCGGGCCCTACTCGGGAAGCCGTATTCTCGACATTACCAAGCGGTCCGCCGAGATACTCGGTATCAAGTCCATGGGGCTTGCGGATGTGCACGTAGAGGTGATCTCGCCCCTCTAGCGGCGGGTCACGGTAGCTGTCGTCGGTACATCGCCTAGGGCGAATCCGTGTGAGAAACCCCCACATGTGGCATTATCAGGAGCGAAGTATCCCGTGAGAGGGGAATCCCGTGGCTGAAGAAGCGCACTCGCTCGCTGTTTTCATAGATTTCGAGAACATCGCCTTGGGCCTGGCTCCGCGCAATGGCGGAAGGCGCGCCAAGATCACCGAGGTGCTCAACTTCCAGAAGGTGCTTGAGAGGCTCGTTGAAAAGGGTAAGGTCGTCGCCAAGCGCGCGTATGCCGACTGGGCGCGGTTCTCGGAGTACACGACTGTTCTGCATGAGCTGGGCATTGAACTCACCGAGATCCCCGAGCGCGGCAAGACCGGCAAGAACTCGGCCGACATAAGGCTCGTGGTCGACGCGATGGAGCTTTCCTACGCCAAGGAGCACATCGACACCTTCGTGATCGTGTCGGGCGACAGCGACTTCACGCCGCTCGTGCTGCGGCTGAAAGAAAACGGTAAGACGGTCATCGGCGTGGGGATGAAGGACTCGACGAGCGATCTGTTGGCCGCCAACTGCGACGAATTCATCTACTACGAGGACATTGGTGCGGCCGCAGGAGCGCCCAAGATCAGCGACACGGTGCCGACGGCGAAGCAGCCCGCGTTCACGCTGCTCTTCGAGACGATCGAGGCGCTGCAGCGCGAGAATGTGGGCGCCATGCACTCGTCGCTCCTGAAAGACACGATGAAGCGCAAGCAGCCGCAGTTCTCGGAATCGTCCTACGGTTACCGATCGTTCACGCAGTTGCTTGAGGACGCTCAGAAGATGGGCTTCATCACGCTGCACAAAGACACGCGCTCCGGCACCTACGTGGTGGAGGGCTTCGCCTGATAGATCGCGGGAGACATGGCTGATACTAGTACGCTGCAGCTCACAGGCGACCGCTTGGAGTTCTTCGCGCCATGCCCCAGAGGCGCCGAGAAGTTCCTGGCCGACGAGCTGCGGGCGCTCAAGTGCCGCAGCGTGCGGCCCGTCGCCGCTGGTGTGTCGTTTGGCGGCCGGCTTGAGCACGCGTATCGGGCGCTCATGTGGTCGCGCACGGCCTCGCGCGTGCTGCTCACGCTCGCTCGCGTCTCGGCGGCCTCTGCCGACGAGCTCTACGCCGCTGTTAGCGCGCTGCCGTGGGAGGACCACGTGCGCGCCGACGGCACCATCGCGGTCGACGCGACCGGCGTGAACGCCGCCCTGCGCAACACGCAGTTCACGGCGGTGCGCGTGAAAGACGCGATCGCCGACCGGTTCACCGCGCGCGGCGGCATCCGCCCGAGCGTGGACACCGTGCGGCCTGATCTGCTGGTGAATGTGGTGGTGCGGGCAGATCGCGCGACCGTCTCGATCGATCTGGCCGGCGAGCCCCTGCACCGCCGAGGCTACCGCGAGCCCGGAGTTCAGGTCGCGGCGCCGATGAAAGAGACGCTGGCCGCCGCGGTGCTGCTGGTGGCCGGCTGGCCCGAGATCGCCGAGGCGGGCGGGGCGTTCGTCGACCCGATGTGCGGCTCGGGCACGCTGGCGATCGAGGCTGCGATGATGGCGGGCGACATCGCGCCGGGGCTGCTTCGGGAGCGCTGGGGGTTCTCGGCATGGCTGGGGCACGACGCCGGCGACTGGGAGCGAGTGCGCGCAGCGGCGGAGAAGCGGCGCGAGGCGGGGCTGGCTGCGATGGTGCCGGTGGCCGGATACGACGTCGACCCACGGGCAATCGAGGTCGCGGCTGCGTGTGTGGCGCGCGCGGGACTTGAGGGACACGTGTCGGTCGAGCGGCGCGCGGTCGCGGAGTTGGTGGCGCCGGAGGGCGCTGTGACCGACGGCGTGACGGAGCGGCCGGGGCTGGTGGCGACCAACCCGCCATACGGCGAGCGTATCGGCGAGCGCCGAGAGCTGGCTGCGCTCTACGCCGAGCTGGCCGCTGGCTTGCGCGAAGGAGGATTCGCGGGCTGGAAGCTCGCGGTGATCACGCCGGATGCGGGACTGGGAGCGGGGCTGCGGATGACGCCGGAGCGGACCGTGGGGATGTACAACGGGCGGATTGCGACGAATGTGAGCGTGTTTCGGGTGGGGCGCGCGGGTGCTCCCGTATCATCGGCTGAAGAGGCTGAGCGGCCTGGGTCTGCGCCTCAGCGGCCG